>CAZIAG010000053.1:0-2823 GCA_964537375.1 uncultured Roseivirgaceae bacterium | reverse complement strand
CTGCTGATGTTCTTCACCGCAGCAATATTTGGCTACCTCGTTAACATCAACAAGAACCACACGAAAACTACGGCTGTGAAACAGGTCGAACGTGTGTGACTATGGAGTATTAACTTCGTTAAAACCCTCCGTTGAATTATCCGTCCAACTCATCGGATATTTTTCGTCGAGGAATTCAAGCGAATCCTCCGTAAGGTACAGCGGCCGGAACGTGTCAATCATCACTGCCAGTTCGTGCGTCTCTTTGGCTCCGATACTTTTCTCTACGGTGCCAGGGTGCGGACCGTGCGGTAATCCGCCGGGGTGAAGGGTAAATGAACCTCGTTCTATACCCCTTCGGCTCATGAAGTTTCCTTCCGCGTAGTACAGCACTTCGTCGCTATCGATATTACTGTGATTGTACGGCGCAGGAATGGCGAGCGGATGATAGTCGAAGAGTCGGGGAACAAACGAACAAATCACGAAATTGTGCGCCTGAAACGTCTGATGGACTGGTGGTGGCTGGTGGATGCGTCCTGTGATCGGTTCAAAGTCGTGGATAGAGAAAGCGTATGGCCAGAGGAAACCATCCCAGCCAATCACATCGAGTGGACTGTGGTCGTAAAGGTATTCATGAAGGTACCCCTGCTTCTTGATCTTAATGACATAATCGCCTTTGCCCGTCTCCGTGATGAGGTCTTGAGGAGGACGGATATCGCGCTCGCAATACGGCGAATGTTCGAGCAACTGTCCCAACTGGTTGCGATATCGTTTCACCGTCTCTACCGGCGACGCTGACTCAATGACCAAAAGCCGTAGTGGTCCATCATTAAACTCGATCCGGTAGATCACTGTTCTTGGAATGACGACGTAGTCCCCCTGCCGGAATTCCAGTCTTCCATAGGGCGAGATCAGAACGCCGCTACCATCGTGAATGAACAGCACCTCATCACCTTCGGCATTTTTGTAGAAGTAATCCATCTTCCTTTGCCGAGGTGAACAAATGGCAATTGAGCAATCATTATTCGACAACAACACCTTTCGTGCGCTGAGGAAATCATCACCGGTGGTAGTGACCATCGACGTGTTGAGGTGTGTTTGTCGCAATGCGTAATCCCTGATCAGACGCGGTCTGTACGGGACGGGGTCCATCACGGCTTTAATTCGCGTTGGCGGGTGAGTGTGATAAAGAATGGAATAGATGCCGGAGAATCCTTCGGAACTCACAAGCTCCTCCTTATAAAGCGTGCCGTCCGGCTGGCGGAATTGAGTATGCCGCTTTGGGGGAATTTGTCCTAATCGGTAATAATACATGATTGGATCGACCACTTTTGCCAAAAATAATCAATCCGGCGTGTTTGTGATCATACCGACCGGGTCATAAAAAACCCGGCCAGCGACCGGGATTGAATTTTACATTTTCGAACGGTTTAACTCGGGTATTCGATCGAACACCTTCAGCGAGTACAGGAAGATCTCGTTGGTTTGGTTAAATACCGGATAGAAACCCTCATTGCCCCAGATCTTGCGTGCAATCTGTGCCTTTACGTGGATTTGAAACAATCTCTTCTTCCGGTTCAGCTCGCGATAGTCGGGCTTGACGCGGTTTCTTTCACCGACCCTCACCAGGTCATTCAGCATAGCATCCGTGACGACAAATTTCTGAAGAAAGTGTTCAAATCCATTCTCAAGCAGACGGGCCTTTGCGCCTTCGGCATAATTAAACGTGTACTCCTGGATCGCCGTCGAAGTATAAAGAGCGTTCAGATAATGACTGTTCAGCGTGGTATCGAGCGGAACAAAATAATCGGGCATGATACCGCCTCCTCCGTAAACAGCTCGCCCATTCAGTGTGAGGTATCTCAACGAGTCATTCACTCGAATACTGTCCGCGTGGAAGAATTCGCCGTGGTTGTACCTGCTTAGGATATCACGTGAGTACTCGTCACCGTCTTCGTATGGCTTCTGTATCGAACGGCCGCTGGGCGTATAGTACCTCGAGATTGTCAATCGCAATTCAGAACCATCGCTAAGGTCGAAAGGTGATTGAACCAGCCCTTTGCCGAAGCTTCGCCTGCCAACCAGCAAAGCGCGGTCGTTGTCCTGCAGGGCGCCCGCCAGGATCTCTGACGCAGACGCACTACCTTCGTTGATGAGGACAACCAGGTCGCCGTCCTCAAACGACCCCTTGCTCGTGGCCACCGCCTCTTCGTTGTATTTGCCATCCTTGCCTTTTTGGGACACGATTTTCCTGCCGGCGCGAAGGAACTCGTCAGCCATTTCAATAGCCATTTTCATATATCCGCCCGGGTTTCCCTGGAGGTCGAGGACAAGTTTTTTCATCCCTTTGCTTTTCAATTTCTTCAGCGCGAATTGAAACTCGTCGTAAGTCGTGGCCGAGAAGCGGTTGACTTTGATGTAGCCTATCTCATCGTTAACCATATACGCCACATCAATGGAATATTGTGGGATCTTATCCCTCACGATGGTGTAGTCAATTTCTTTTTCTCCCCGCAATATGGTGACCTCCACCTGCGAGCCGCGGGGTCCTTTTAGTGCTTTCATGACGTCGCTGGTCGTGATCCCGATCCCGGCCACGGTTTTGCCGTCGACACGGACAATCTTGTCTCCTGATTGGATACCAAGGGATTCGGAAGGACCGCCGCTAAGCGGCGTTACCACCACGATCGTGTCATTGAAGATGTTAAATTCAATACCGATCCCGTCAAAATTCCCTCGCAGGTCTTCGTTCGCTGCAATGCGGTCTTCAGCGGGAATGTATACCGAGTGTGGGTCGAGGTTATAGAGAATATGAGTAATCGCTTCGTCGACTAGTCTGGCTGT
>CAZIAG010000052.1:9215-13316 GCA_964537375.1 uncultured Roseivirgaceae bacterium | reverse complement strand
TCCGGATGGCTATTTGCCTGGCGAGGTTTGTCGCCAATGAGTCGAAGGCGGTTGCCACAGTTCCCTCCTTCAGCACTGCGGGATGACCACTGTCGCCGCTTTCGCGTATGCCTTGTACAAGCGGAATCTGGCCCAGCAGGGGAACATCGTACTGTTCTGATAAGTTCTTGCCGCCGTCTTTGCCGAAGATGAAGTATTTATTGTCCGGTAATTCCTCGGGTGTAAACCATGCCATGTTCTCGACGATTCCCAACACCGGCACGTTGATCTGAGGTTGTTTGAACATCATCAACCCACGGCGGGCATCAGCCAGGGCAACTTTCTGGGGTGTGGTAACGATCACGGCCCCGGTAACGGGGACGGTTTGGACCAAAGTAAGGTGAATGTCGCTCGTTCCGGGAGGAAGGTCGATCAACAAGTAGTCGAGTTCTCCCCATTCGGCATCGCTGAAAAACTGGCGCAACGCGGAACTAGCCATCGGTCCGCGCCAAACCACTGCGCTGTCGGGAGGAGCGAGAAAACCAATGGACAAAAGCTTGACGCCGTACTGTTCGATGGGAACGATAAAGTTTTTGCCGTTCACCTGGCGCACATGAGGTTGCTCGTGCTCGCAGTTGAACATAGTCGGAACGGAGGGGCCGAAAATATCCGCATCGATGACACCGACTCGGGCGCCCGCTCGCGCCAGCGCAACGGCGAGATTGGAGGTTACCGTCGACTTTCCAACTCCACCTTTGCCGGAAGCTACGGCCACGATGTTTTTCACTCCGGGCAAGAGAGGTGCTCCGGCACGCAGGGTGGTTACCGAAGACGTCATGTTAATCTCCATGGTAACATCCGGTCCGACTACCGCCCGAACGGCCACTTCACAGTCCTGGCGGATCTGCTCCTTCAGGGGGCAGGCCGGAGTGGTCAGGACGACCGTAAAGCGCACAGAATCAGGAGTTACCTTAACGTCTTTCACCATATTGAGCGACACCAGGTCGCGTTTCAGGTCGGGGTCGTCAACCGTAGAAAGGGCTTTGAGAATATCAGATTCCGAAAACTTCATGTATGCTTAACAAAAAATCGCAACCAATTCGTTTAAAAACAGCGCAAGTTAACCCGAAACCGTTAATTGGCTGTCTTTAATCGCGTAAAAAGGCGGAAGCCCTTATCTTTGGGCCGATCTGCTTTCTCCGCTGTGATTCCCCGCGACACGATAGATGAAATACGCAATCGCATGGACATCGTCGATGTCGTCAGTGATTTCGTGTCGCTCAAGCGATCGGGACAGAATTACCGTGCGCTGAGCCCGTTCACCAACGAAAAAACTCCGTCGTTCTTCGTAGTACCGTCGAAGCAGATCTTTAAGGACTTTTCCAGTGGGAAGGGCGGTGACGCCATCACGTTCGTGATGGAACACGAGGGGATGAGTTACGTAGAGGCGATCCGGTACCTCGCCAAAAAGTATGGCGTGGAAATCAAGGAACAAGTCGTTACCAAGGAAGCGGAGGTCGCTCAAACCGAACGCGACAGTCTTTACATCGTCATGAACTTTGCCCGCGAGCACTTTCGCGATTTGTTGTTCAACAGCGAAGAAGGGACCAACATTGGGTTGGCTTATTTTCGTGAGCGAGGCTTCAACGACCGCACCCTTCAGAAGTTCGAGTTGGGCTACAGCGTTGGTGAATGGGATAACCTGATGAAGGCAGCTATCACCAAAGGATTCAGCGAAGATATTCTCGAGAAAGCCGGGTTGATCATCCGCAAGGACGATGGCAAGAAATACGATCGGTTTCGCGGAAGAATAATTTTCCCGGTTCACAACCTTTCCGGGAAAGTCATTGCGTTTGGTGCGAGGATTCTCACCAAGGAGAAAGATCAGCCGAAGTACATCAACTCACCCGAGACGGCGATCTATCGTAAGAGTGAGGTGCTTTACGGGCTCTACCAGGCGCGGAACGCCATTCGCAAGGACGAGTTTTGTTACCTGGTCGAAGGCTACACCGACGTGATGTCGATGCACCAGGCCGGAATCGAGAACGTGGTGGCGTCCAGCGGCACGGCGCTCACCGAAGGCCAGATCAAGTTGATTCGCAGGTTCACGGAGAATGTGACCGTGCTTTACGACGGCGATCCGGCCGGTGTAAAGGCTGCTATCCGGGGAATCGACCTTGTGCTCAAGGGCGGGTTGAACGTGAGAATCGTCTTGCTGCCCGATGGTGAAGACCCCGATAGCTTCGCGCGGAAGAAAGGGAGCGCCGAACTGTCAACGTATCTGAAGGACCACGCGCAGGATTTTATCTCGTTCAAGATTGGCCTCTACGCCGACGAGGCGGCTCACGATCCGATCCGCAAGGCCGAAGCGATTCGTGAAGTGGTATCCAGTGTTGCCGTGATACCCGATCCCATCAAACGATCGGTTTATATCCAGGAAACGGCGAACCTCCTGAAGATATCGGAGTCGGTGCTGTTCACCGAGTTGAACAAGCTGCTGATTCGGGAGCGAGACAAGTCAAAACAGGAACGCCTTCGGGAAGAACTCAAGGAGCCTGTTGAGAATGTCGTTGACGTGGCTGCGCCTCCGAAGACGGATGTCGCCAGTATGGTCCAGGCGCAGGAGCGCGAGACCGTCAGGCTATTGCTAAATTATGCGGAGTCGCAGTACGAAGATCAGCGCCTGAAGGATTTTATTCTGACGGAACTTGAGGACGTCGAATTCAGCGATCCTATATACCGCGAGATCTATCAAATGTTCAGGAAAGGTGCGGCGCACCGAGAGAGCCCGGACATCTACTATTTTATGGAGAACGGCTCTGCCGAGGTGAAGAACGCTGTCGCGGAACTGACGACCCATCGCTACGAGACCAGTAAACATTGGAGCGACAAGTACCATATCTATTTTCCGCATGAGCGGGAGATCATCCACGACGTGGCTTACAGCAACATTCTTCGCCTGAAGTTCCGCGTAATCCAGAAGCTCATGGAAGAAAACCTCGCCCGGATGAAGGCGGCGACAAGCGACACCGAACTCGAGGAATGCTTTACCATTCACGAGCAGTTGAAGGGAGCGGAACGGGAGATCGCGGAGATATTGGGTATAGTTATACCGAAGTGAGCATACGGAGTGTTATTGATTGGACGTGGCTGTAGGTTGGTTACCGGGACGCGGGGTTTCTCGAAACAGCCCAATCCGTCATTCTCTGTGCGACCATTTTCAGGCGGTTTTTCGGACGCTCGAACTGAAAACCTTAATTTTGGCGTTATTGTTGAGCGGGTGCCAACGGCCAGCATCTAACGAACCCACTGGGCCGAATATCTATGAGTGAAATCAAACTGGACAGCATCGAGGATGCAATTGAGGAGATCAAGAACGGCAAGGTAATTATCGTGGTCGATGATGAAGATCGCGAAAATGAAGGCGATTTTATCTGCGCGGCGGAGTGTATCACCCCCGAGATTGTCAATTTTATGGCCACCCATGGGCGTGGCCTCATTTGTGCTCCCCTGGTGGAAGACCGCTGCGAGGAATTGGGGCTTGAATTGATGGTGGGTAACAACACGGCCGTTTTTCAAACCCCGTTTACGGTGTCGGTGGACCTAATCGGGCATGGCTGCACGACCGGCATTTCGGCCCACGACCGCTTTAAAACGATCCGCGCGCTGGTAGACCCGGAGACCAAACCCGAAGAACTTGGGCGGCCGGGTCATATTTTCCCGTTGAAAGCGAAACGGGGAGGTGTTTTGAGGCGGGCTGGACATACCGAAGCGGCTATCGACTTCGCCAGACTTGCCGGTTTCAAACCCGCAGGCGTGTTGGTGGAAATCATGAATGAGGACGGCTCCATGGCGCGGCTGCCCGACCTGGTAAACGTGGCCAAACGTTTTGACCTAAAACTCGTGTCGATAAAAGACCTTATCGAATACCGTATCCGGAAGGAAACGCTAATCAGTCGCGAGGTGGAGGTAGACATGCCGACGGCCCATGGAACGTTCAAACTTGTGGCCTACGAGCAAACCAACACAAAAGAGGTGCATATGGCGCTTGTGAAGGGTACGTGGGATAAGGACGAGCCTGTCCTTGTGCGTGTGCACTCGTCGTGCGTTACCGGGGATATT
>CAZIAG010000052.1:6267-9205 GCA_964537375.1 uncultured Roseivirgaceae bacterium | reverse complement strand
CGATTGCGGTTCGCAACTGCACCAGGCGATGGCCATGGTAGAGCGCGAAGGAAAGGGTGTCGTTCTCTATATGAAGCAGGAGGGAAGGGGCATCGGCTTGCTGAACAAACTTCGGGCCTACAAACTCCAGGAGGAGGGTTGGGATACGGTCGAGGCAAACGTGAAGCTTGGGTTTGACATGGACGAAAGAGATTACGGAGTCGGAGCACAGATCCTTCGCGATCTCGGTGTGAGCAAAATTCGGCTAATGACGAATAACCCGAAGAAACGGGTCGGATTGATGGGTTACGGTTTGGAGATTGTCGACAATGTTCCCATTGAGATTCCCCCGAATCCGCACAATGAAAAATACCTCCTCACGAAGAGGGATAAGTTGGGACACAGCATTCTGAGACCTGATAAAAGTGAATAGTCAAAGGATCGGACGGAAGTTTGGAACGGCGGTACGCGTACTCTTGTTGATGCTTGTCGCCTTTGTTGCCAACGCTCAGAAGAAGTGGCCGTTTGAACTATGGCACGAGGGGAAGGTCGTGCTCTCGTCGGCAGACACAATCCATGGATTTATCAAGTACGATCTGCATCAGGACATCGTCCAGTTTACCGACATAAGAAAGCGGGTCGAGCTGTACACCGCGCAGAAGGTGTTGTTTTTTGAGATCTTCGATCAGACTGTGAAGCGTTACCGGAGGTTTTATACGCTCCCTTACAACACGTCCACGGGTTATCGCGCGCCCGTTTTTTTTGAATTGCTTGAGGAGGGGCCACTCACGCTCCTCGCCAGGGAATACCTTGAATACGAGCGTTATTCTTCACCCTATTTTGTGGGGTCGTACACCAGGCCGGTTCTGGAACACAAGTTCTACTTCCTTACCGAAGACGGCGACATACAGGAATTCTCAGGCAAATGGAATGATCTGCTCGCGCTGATGGGGAAACGTTCGAAAGAGGTCGAGACCTACGCCCGGGATAACCGGCTAAAGATTGATGAAAAACTGGACTTTGCGCGGATCATCGATTACTACAATTCGCTGGCTGGATTTTGAGTCTGTCGGACGCCATACGTTACACTATTGGCCAATTTTGATTACCCGTTCACTTTCCATGAACTCTTCTTTTTGATCCGTACGATTCTCGTCTGTCCATTGTAGATTTGTCGCTTAACTTCCTTGTTATGAGTTCCGGACGAAGGCCATTGATTCTTGTTTCAAATGACGACGGTATTACCTCGAAGGGTATTCTGACCCTGGTAAACATTATGAAGGAACTCGGTGAAGTGATCGTGGTTGCGCCTGATAGCCCACAATCCGGAATGGGACATGCCATAACTGTCGGTAACACCTTAAGGTTGGAAGAGAATTTTATTTTCGAAGGAGTTAAAGCCTGGGAGTGTTCGGGTACGCCGGCAGATTGCGTGAAGATGGCGCGGCACTTTGTCTTGAAGGATCAGCGCCAGCCCGATATTGTTGTAAGCGGTGTGAATCATGGCAGCAACACGTCGATAAGTGTGTTGTATTCAGGAACGATGTCGGCGGCGATTGAAGGCGCCATCGAAGGAACCCCTTCCATCGGATTCTCGCTGGCGGATTTCTCGCACAAGGCCGACTTTTCGCATACTGAGGAATACATCTTCAAAATTACGAAGCAAGTCCTGGAGAAAGGCTTGCCGAAAGGCGTTGCGCTGAATGTTAATTTTCCACCGAAGCGCAATGAACCGCTGAAGGGAGTTCGCGTGTGCCGGCAGGCGAATGCCAAATGGGTTGAGGATTTTGACCAGCGCTACGATCCGAACGGAAGGCGTTACTTCTGGATGGTGGGCAACTTCGTCAACTTCGACAAAGGCGAAGACAACGATGAGTGGGCCATCGCCAACAACTACGTGGCGGTTGTGCCCGTGCAATTCGATCTCACTGCACATGAAGTGATCCCAATGCTCAATGAAGATTGGGATATTTTGCAATAGGAAGTCATCTATCTTTAACGCCTGTTCCCGATGCAGTGTTAACGGAGCCCGGATGAGGCTGGGTAACTAACGTTGAACCCCTGAACATTGATCGTGGCACTGGCGTTCCCCTTCGATCCCTATAACCCCGCGGGTAAAGGGGAATGTCTCTTCGCGACGGCAAGAATCGGTCTGATTTGGTAAAAAGTCGCAAACCTTGCTCGATTTGGTAAGCATTGATTTAGTCGCGTAAAGCAATTGTCAAGACCTCGAGCGATCTCGAATCCCTCTTGTGAGCCGAGATGCAGCTGAAAGGCGAAGCCAGGGACTGCCCCGAAGTAGCGAAGCGAAATCGGTGTGGCCGATTCTCCCACTTTAGCGGGGCTCAAAGGGCGGGGGCGAGTGGGAGTTGATCCTGGAGACTCGGGTGCCTCACGAGTAGACGGGGGCTGATTCCAGGACCGGCGCCTTACGGTCATGGCCCGGAACCCGAAACATTTCGGGATATTCCTTTGCAACAACCCCTTTGTTGCATAGAATTCTCTCCGTTGCCTTCCCCGCCTATAGCGCATCCTTCGAATTTTCCTAAATTGGATCGTATCATTCGGGTCACCAACGTGAAGATATACAACACTACAGGCGGGATAGTTGTCTCGCTGGACGGCACACACGTCCTGCTTGAGCAGGCAGAATGGGATTCGTTTATTAACGACGATAAACTCTACGAAAAAGCGACGGGCCTGTTCCGAAGTGGAAAACGTGTTAACGAAGTCCCGGTAGAGACACTTCTTCCACCGATCGGGAGCCAGGAACTTTGGGCAAGCGGGGTGACTTATTACCGGAGTAAGGTTGGGAGGGAAGAGGAGGCGAAAGATTCGGGAGGTGGAGACTTTTATAACCGCGTTTATGAGGCGGAGCGCCCCGAGTTGTTTTTCAAAGGGACGGCAGCGCGGATTGTTGGTCACGGCGCGAAAGTGAGGATTCGTCGTGACTCATCCT
>CAZIAG010000052.1:0-6257 GCA_964537375.1 uncultured Roseivirgaceae bacterium | reverse complement strand
CGTCGTCGGGCAAGATCGTTGGCTACACGATCGGCAACGACATGAGCTCCCGTAGTATTGAAGGCGAGAACCCGCTCTACCTGCCGCAGGCAAAAACCTACGACGGTAGCGCTGCGTTAGGGCCTTGTGTTTTCGTGACCCCTGGCCCTATGGATGCAAAGACTGCTATTCATCTGGTCGTACGCCGAAACGGGGACCTTACCTTTGAAGGGGAAACAAGCGTCGGTCAGATTCGCCGTAGTTTTGAGGAACTTGTTTCATTTCTCTACCGGGAATGCAGTTTTCCCCAGGGAAGCATGTTGATGACCGGGACCGGTATTGTGCCCGGCAATGAATTTACACTTCAATCGGGGGACGAAATTGCCATCACCATCGATCCGATCGGAACACTCGTAAACACAGTAGCCTGAACGTTGAAATCATGATTAGCGGGAATATTATCGGCTATTCCTTTTCCGGGAAGGGGAATGTATTCCGCGCCACGAACCCGGCGCTGGGGGAACGGATTGGACCTGACTTCTACCAGGCCAATGACGCCGAAGTCGATGCGGCTGTGCAGAAAGCGCACGAGGCTTTCGAAGTTTATCGAACCAAATCCGCCGAACAACGGGCCGTGTTCCTGGAGACCATTGCAGACGAAATACTGAATTTAGGTGACTCATTGATCGCGCGGTGTATGGAGGAAACGGCTCTTCCTGAAGCGAGACTTGTTGGGGAGCGGGGAAGAACGGTGGGACAGCTCAGGCTGTTCGCCCAGGTGGTCAGGGAAGGGTCATGGATTAATGCCAGGATCGATCACGCGGATGCGGACCGAAAACCCTTGCCAAAGCCGGATGTAAGGAGTATGCTCAAGCCGCTTGGCGCTGTCGGAGTTTTTGGTGCGAGCAATTTTCCGTTGGCATTCTCTGTGGCAGGTGGAGATACGGCATCAGCGCTTGCTGCGGGATGTACGGTGGTCGCAAAGGCACATCCTGCGCATCCCGGGACATGTGCACTGGTAGGGGGCGCCATTCAACGTGCGGCTCAAAAATGCAAGATGCCGGAGGGAGTGTTCTCCATGTTGCATGGCCCTTCCGTAGACGTCGGCCTTGCGATTGTGCGTCATCCCCTGATCACGGCCATTGGCTTCACGGGGTCGTTTAAGGGAGGGAAGGCAATATTCGATGAAGCCGCAAAGAGACCCGTGCCGATTCCCGTTTACGGCGAGATGGGTAGTGCCAACCCCGTGTTCATACTCCCGGGAGCGCTGAAGGAGAGGAGGGAAGCAATTGCAAACGAATTGGCAGCATCCGTAACACAAGGCGTCGGACAATTTTGCACTAACCCTGGGTTGGTGTTTGTACCCGGTTCGAAGGAAGGCATTGAATTCAGGCAACTTCTTTCTTCGAATCTTGCAAAGGTGACACCGGGGGTGATGTTGTCGGAAGGGATCCGGGAAAATTATCGCCGTGGTCTCGACCGGTTGCGTTCTCTGGTTGTTAATCCGAAAGCTGAACCCGCGGAGGTTGGACCAGGGTACGTTGCAGCTCCGTGCATGCTGGAGGCAACCGTTCGTGCCTTTCTCGATGATCATACGTTGGAAGAAGAGATTTTCGGACCTTCGACCCTGGTCCTGGTTGCGGATACACAGCAGGAAATAATAGTTGCGGCCCGGCGATTATCGGGTCACCTGACGTGCACGGTGCATGGGACGGAGGACGACCTCGCAGGTGCTGCTGAACTGATTAGCATACTAGAGCAAAAAGCGGGTCGACTAATTATTAACGGATACCCTACTGGTGTGGAGGTTTGTCATAGCATGGTGCACGGCGGGCCGTTCCCCGCTACTACTGATAGTCGCACGACGTCAGTCGGCACCGCGGCCATCGTCCGTTTTGCCAGACCGGTATGCTACCAGAATTTTCCACCGTCCCTTTTGCCAGTAGAATTGCGCGATGAAAACCCGGCGAAGCTGTGGAGGTTGATCGATGGTAGTTGGTCGAGGCACTAGCCGGTGATGATTGATGGTCAACTTTTTGCCATCATCTTGAATGTAAAGAAACCCAGTACGCTGATGCCCGCAATCATAACAATCCAAAGCCACGTCTTGCTCAATGATGAATAATGCTGGTCTTCAGCTATGTGGATGTTTTCCTCGGGACCAATCGTGGCCGGCCGTGGATCCGTTGGTAATCGATCCTTGAACATCGCCAGGTCGTACACAGGCGCTCTTAGCGATTTATTACCGTAAAACAGAAAAGTATTTGAGCCGGGCAGGTTGGAGATCAAATCCACAATAGGTGCCCGTGCTGAGACATGATCTACCGTTAGGGGTTGGCTATCATGGTTGGTAATCCTCAGGCGAAGGACTTTGCTTTCTACCGGTTCAAATTCAATCAGCGCTGGGCGTAACGATGTAAGGTATCCTTGTGCTGCGGTGGAGTAAACCCGTTTCCAGCCTTTCTCTGAACGAACGCTGTCAACCACATACTCCAGACGGAAGGGACGGTAGTAATCGATGTTATGGCGAATCGCGATCTCCAGTATGCTGACTGGCCGGTAATGATCCAGTGTGATATTCAGGCACGTTTCTTTGGTGGTCGCCTCATTGCGTGTGTTCCATGAAAGGGGGATATCTACGTATGCTCCGGGGGTGGTCTCGTGGTGTTCAAGCCATGCGGATGCTAGTTCCAGTCCGGTGTCGGAGAGAACTCGGATGCGCACCCAGCGATAGTCGGACTGAGGAAAGCTTACATCATTGTGGCTGATCGTTTCGCCGTCCTGTTCGATGGAAAAGACCGGGGCGTCGCGGGTGAGTTCAAACCACGCATCGCGGTCGTCGCTGCCTTCGATCGTTACTTTCGCGAAGTAGTTACTGTTCGAGAACAGCAGTGTGATATGGTTGAAGCGTTTGGTGCTGTGTTGCTCGAACGTCACAAAGAGTGTATCTCCCCGTGTGCTTTTGTTCAACATGGGCAACTCGACCTTTTTTCTGGTGATCGTTGAAATACGTTCGCGTAGCAGGTAGGGTACTTCTAATGTGTCGGCGCCGTGAATGTGGAGTATGCGCAAATCCGACAGATCTCTGGATGCGTGGGCAAAAAGGTCGGGCGGGACGGTGATAGAATGCCATCCCTCTTCCGAATGAATCGTGCGTTTAAACCGGAATGTATTTTGCGCGAGCAACAATCCGCCGCAGCACGTGAAAATGAATATCAGGGTAAGGCGTTTCATTTTTCAGCCGTTGTGCGTGTAGCTTTGTTATAAAGAAAGGAAGCTACCAGAAGCAACCCACCCAGGATGATCATGACAATTGTTTTATACAGCGTGGACAAGTCAGCCATATCGTAGAAGAACAATTTGATCAGCGTGACGCCGAACAGGGCCATGGCGATCATCCTTAAATGTCTCCGATTCATTCGCAGGCCGTAGACGATCAAGCCGAGCGCATATGATCCCCATAAGATCGTCAGTCCAAGTTTGAACGTTTCGACCACACCGCCGATTTCCAGCCAATGAACGAGTTGGCTGCTCAGCAAGATTACGACTGCAGCGTGGAAAAGGACGGCCCCAAATCGTTGATGCTGCGCGTGAAACGAACCCTCTTTGAGATATCGGGCGCTTACATAAAAGAGAGGGAGTACCAAGAGGTAGCCCACGTATCGGATCAAAAGGTATCCAACATGTCGCTCAAAGTAGGGGTTGTCGGCGTTGGTAAGGTAGGTATAGCGCAGGTCTGCAAGTTCAATTAATCCGGCAAAGAGGAAAAAGAAGATTACTATCGAGTTCAGTCCCAGAATCAGGTACATAAATTTTCGCTCGCGCACTACGAAGTGCTGCAATAATGCGAGAATCATCATAAACGCCGCTGAAAAGTAGATCAACCATAGCGTTTGGAACTTCAATACGGCATAGTTGAAAATTGTTTCTCCCGCGGCGTCTCCCACAGCAGGCTTGACGGCTGTGTAGGCATAGATCTCGTTGAAATGGTTTTCGATCTCCTTGTAGAATCCGGTATAGACGACGCATATGGCGAGCAGGGGAATTATAATTGTCGGCAGGTTATTCACGAACGAACCCTTCGCGAACGGGGATGGATATTTTTCGCTGCGATTTATCCAGATTATGCCTGTCAGGGCGGCCCCAACAAAAAGGCTCGTCAGGAAATGAATGTTTAGCAGGAATGTTTTGTCTTCCATTCCTCCATAAGTGTAGGTGTACCGGTCGAAATAGGCATTCGCCCAGTCGATCATCAGGCTAATGATCGTGATGATGACGAGGGGATAGGAGAGCAACTCATACACCGGGAACCCTTTTGTTCTGCCGATCCAAAAAAGCAGGAACGCTTCGGCGGCCCAAATGAACGTGACCCAATTACCGTCCAGTTGAATCGGCACAGCGGCCGTGATGAAGACGAGTACCATGCCCGCGACGAAATAGAAGACATCCCTTGGATAGTCATGGCGATTGTAGATGAGCGCGCAGCCAATAAAATGAAGAAGGGCAGTAGCGACGGCGAAGATGCCAAGGTACGCTTCGCCATTCGGGAGGGAGTCGACCGTCGCCAGGCCATAGGTAAAGAACAGAAATGAGTTGAGTAGCATGATCACGATGTCTGCTTTTTTTAACGGCTCCCCGCGAATCAGTTTGTAGCTGAGGAACATCGTGAAGAACATAGCGAAGAATAGGGTGACGAATACGAGACTGATTGTTATATGCTCATCGGGATCGAAACTGAAGGCGTACCAGCCCGCGTAGGCAAGCCAGGTCATGCCAAAGGCAGTGCAGTACAATGCCCACCATTCTCTCCGGAACGAAAGCACCAGGATGCCCGCATTGATTATGGCGATATAGGAGAACAGGACAATTACCCGACCTGAGCCGTCACTGAGCAGGAATGGAACCGCGTAGGCACCCACCAAGCCGAGTATGGCGATTACCTGACGGTTGTAGCGTAATGCGGCAAACACGGTGAAAGCCGTGAAGATCGTCATCAGGATGAATGCGGGAATCTGCGGAATAAGGTCGTACAGACTGTAAGCGAAGAACGTTACGAAGTACATCACCGCCATGCCGCCGCTGAGGAGTACAGCGCTGAAATTCTCATGCGACTTCCGCAATCGCAGGGCCAGGACGTTGAGAACCGTGCCCCAGAAATATCCCATCACGATTCGTGTTACTTCATCGACGAGGTCATTGTCAATGGAATATTTTGTGCCGAATGCGACGCCCACGACCAGCACAGCAATCCCAATCTTGTTAAGGAGGTTCTTGCCGATAAAGTCTTCAAGCGGTGTTTTGTCGTTATTGCCGGAGGAGGTCGGTTGAGCAGTCTTTTCATTTTTCGAGGATATGCGTCCGGCGTAGGTAGTTTCCTGTTCCGGAACATTTTCTTTTGAAGGGGGAGCGACCGGAGCTTTGGTCGATAAGGTCCTCAGCGTCTCGGCTGCGCGTGTAGATTCCAGGTCGGACACCTCCAGCTTGCGTACAACCTTTTGAAGGTTTAGAATCTCTTCGGTGATGGCGTTCTGTTGCCGGAAGAGCCGGTCGATCTTCTCATGCAGTTCGCGGATTGTGCGCGCTCGTTCGTCCATGATTGGGGGTTTAATGCAATTTAGGGTATTCAGTGTAGTTTATTTTCGCAACCGGTAGGTCAAGCTCATTTGATCACACCGGATCTACGTCCGGAATTACCCGCAGGTTGCGAAATTTTTTGTCTGCAGCAATTCGGTCGATGCAGCTTTGAATATTGTGTTTGATTTCGGCCAGGTTTCCCCTTCCCCGCGGAATCTTAATAAGGATGGTCATCAGATATTGATTCCGAATCTTCGCCACCATTGGCTCACCAGGACCGAGAATACGAACGCCCTGCAAATTTGCCCGGAGATCATCCGCCAGAATGACCGACGCTTCGCCGCATACTTTTCGGTCAACATGCTTCAGCGTTACCTCGATTAGCCGGGTAAATGGCGGATAGCCATGCCGTTTTCGGTCCTCAATCTCACGGTTGTAGAACTCGCCGTAATGGTGTTTCAGGATAAATTGGAGGATCGGATGGTCCGGTTGGGATGTTTGGATAACTACCTTTCCGGGATTCTCCCTTCGTCCTGCTCTTCCGCTGACCTGGGTGATCAGTTGAAACGCGCGCTCGTTGGCCCGGAAGTCGGGGAAGTGCATCATCCGGTCTGCGTTGAAGACGCCTACCAGACTTACCCGGTCGAAGTCCAGTCCTTTGGTAACCATTTGTGTCCCGACCAAGAGGTCGGTTTGTCCGTTCT
>CAZIAG010000051.1:0-13626 GCA_964537375.1 uncultured Roseivirgaceae bacterium | reverse complement strand
GCTACAATCCAAAAGGACGGGCAGGATACTTCAATAAGTCCCTCACTGTGATTACGGACCTGAAGCCCGAACCGATCATTCTTTATATAAAGGGGCACGTTTCCAGTGATGCCACACCCGCCGAACACGAGTATCCCATTGCCAATGGCGGCCTTCGTTTCAAGTCCTCCTCGTTTAACATGGGAAAAGTGTATCTGAAGGATGAATATGCTACCAAGAGTTTCCTCGTCTATAACGACAGCGACAGGCCGGTGTCCTTCACCGGCAAAGTGGATCGCCCCCCCTACATCCGTGTAAGTATGGACAAGCCGGTTTTACCTCCCGGTGAAAAAGGAACGATAACCATTGGCTATAATGGAAAGTTGAAGAATATGTATGGATTCCAGTCGGATAACGTGGCCATTCACACCGACGATCCAATCAATCCCGTGAAGTCATTCAGTGTATTCGCAACCCTCGAAGATTATTTTCCGCCGATGTCACCGGAAGAGTTGGCCAAGGCACCGCGCCTCGAGATTGAGTCGCGGCAATTCGATTTCGGTAGCCTCTCAGGCAACGCCGTCAGAGAGGTGACCATCTCCAACACAGGCAGGCGTGAACTGGAGCTTAGAGCAATCCAACCGAATTGTACTTGCATCAAGGCGGATGTTTCGGATAGGTCTGTCAAGCCTGGCGGTACGGCCAAACTGACCATCACGTTTGATCCACAGGACCGCAAAGGAACACAGCAAAAAGCGGTGTACATCTATTCCAACGATCCGCGAAAGCCTGTTCAAATGCTGACATTTACGGCGTATGTGAATTAGCCACAACGCGAAGTTTGGAGTTCGGAAGCCAAACTCTGCCTGGTCGCGAATCGCTCCCGATAGCCATCGGGACGGGACAATGGGATGACGAAAGCACCTCTTGCAAGTTTCCGCAGATACAAGTGCTACGGAACACGGAACCGGACCCTTAAACTTTTCTGGTTTGGCGTTGGAATGTGCGAAACAACTACTTCGTTTGTATCGCCCTTAAGATGAAAACGCCGGAATACCCGTGATCTTGTTTCCGAGGATCAGCAAGTGAATATCATGCGTTCCTTCATAGGTCACCACAGATTCAAGGTTCATCATGTGGCGCATGATCGAGTATTCACCCGTAATGCCCATGCCGCCATGGATTTGACGGGCCTCCCGGGCAATCTCGAGTGCTATCTGAACATTATTTCGCTTCGCCAAAGAAATTTGAGAACTGTCGGCCTTGCCTTCATTCATCAACACACCCAGGCGCCAGCAGAGCAACTGCGCCTTGGTGATCTCCGTCAGCATCTCCGCGAGCTTTTTCTGGACCAGTTGGAACGAAGCGATAGGTTTCCCGAACTGGATTCGCTCCATGGCATAACGGCGCGCCGATTCATAGCAGTCCATTGCAGCGCCGAGTGCACCCCAGGCGATACCATAGCGAGCTGAATCGAGACACATCAACGGAGCACCCAGGCCATTCTTGCCAGGCAGGAGATTTTCCTTCGGTACCTTGACGTTGTCGAAGACCAGCTCGCCGGTTGTGCTGGCGCGCAACGACCATTTGCCATGCGTCTCCGGTGTTGAAAATCCTTCCATACCACGCTCGACGATAAGCCCGTGAATCCGGCCTTCTTCATTCTTGGCCCACACTACGGCAACGTCAGCTTTTGGAGAATTCGAGATCCACATCTTTGCGCCATTCAAAACGAAATGATCGCCAGCATCCCTGAAATTTGTAACCATTCCCGCTGGGTTTGATCCGTGATCGGGTTCGGTGAGACCGAAACAACCGAGCCATTCGCCGGAGGCCAGTTTAGGGAGGTATTTCTTACGTTGTTCTTCCGAGCCGAACTTGTAGATAGGATACATCACGAGCGATCCTTGTACCGATGCGGTAGAGCGCATACCCGAGTCACCGCGTTCGATCTCCTGCATAATCAGGCCGTAGGAGATGTAATCCAGACCGCCACCGCCATACTCGACGGGAATGGTTGGACCAAATGCCCCGATCTCACCAAACTTCTTTACGAGTTCATACGGGAAATGGGCCCGTTGTGCCCAGTCTTCTATATAAGGAGTGATTTCTTTTTTCACAAAATCGCGGATCGAACTCCGGATGAGTTTGTGTTCATCGGTCAGAAGGGCATCGACACCATAAAAATCCGGGTGTTCGTAAAGGTCCTGCTTTTGGGCTTTCTTTGGGGTTGCGAGCGTCTGATTCGGCATGGTATTTTGGATGATTCCGTTAACTTGGCGGCAAATTTACACAAGTAATTCACATTCATTTCACTGCAATGGCCGATAATCCGGTTAATAACGACCTGCTCGAACAGCTCAAAAAACTCCAGGCCAAGTACGATTACATGGGGCAGGACCTGTCGTCGTACCTCGACGGGCTGCTGTACTCCGACTACCTGACGTATTGGGACTATATTCACCTGGACACATTGTTGAGCCTTCAAAATCCAAAAACAAGCTTTCCCGATGAGAAGGTTTTTATTCTCTATCACCAGATCACCGAATTGTACTTCAGGATGGCGCTCCTGGAGATCGAACAAATAGCATCGCGGGTGGATATGGATGCGCCATTCTTTATGGAGCGTATCGACCGCCTCGTCCGGTATTTTCGAAACCTGGAGAGTTCGTTTGATATCATGGTGGTGGGCATGGACCGCGAACAGTTTCTCAAATTCAGAATGGCGCTGTTACCGGCGAGCGGCTTTCAGTCTGCACAATACCGGTTCATTGAGATCGGCTCGACCGACATGATCAACCTCGTTGCTATGGAAGAGCGCGAAGCCATGCGCCAGGCGAACGCAGGGTTGCATGAAATGGTGGAGAAGCTATACTGGAAAAGTGGCGCAACCGATTTTGCAACCGGAAAAAAGACGCTGACGCTCGTGCAGTTTGAGGAAAAATACATGGCCGACTTTCATCGCGCGGCAGAGCAATACAAGGACACCAATATCCGCCAGGTGTTTCTGAAGCACTTCGCCGAGCACCCGGACCGCGACAAGATCGTTGAAAAGCTTCGCGAATATGACATGTATGCCAATGTCCTCTGGCCGTTGGCGCACATCAAGTCGGCGGGCCGATACTTGAAGAAGGATCCGCAGGACCTAAAGGCCACCGGGGGCACCAACTGGCAAAAATACCTGCCGCCGCGGTTTCAGAAACGAATGTTCTTTCCTGAACTCTGGAGCGAACAGGAAAAAGAAGAATGGGGTAGCGCTGCGATAATGCGACAAATGAGGCCCCAAACTAACCCCTGACCCATCATTTGAGCTGAAAGCTTAAATTTGCGGGTATGGATACCTGCAGGTTGTGCCTCGGCCGGATTATGGTCACCCTTGCGCTGGTTTGCGGCTTTTCGCAACTCTTTTCGCAGGAATTTGTGCGCCGCACGTGGCACGACGCTGCAAAGAAGCACATCAAGGAAGTCTACCAGGTTAAGGACACCATCAGCAACATCCCGCACGGTAAGTACACGTCTTATTACCTGAACGGAAGTGTCGAGTCGAAAGGTCAATTCACTAACAATGAAACCACCGGTGTCTGGGAGTTCTATTACGAAACGGGCAAGCTGAAAATGCGGGGTATTCTCCGGCACAATGCCAACTACGGCAAATGGGAGTACTTCTATGAAAGTGGCCAGAAGAGTATGGAAGGAACGGTCAATGGCCGCAATCGCGAAGGCATCTGGCGAATGTATTACGAGAACGGCCAGCTGCACGAGGAAGGCGAATATCACAGTGATAAGCGAATTGGTTTGTGGAAGACGTTTTACGAAGACGGTGCGCTCCGCGGTGAGATCGACTACGACGATGACTTCGGAACATACACGGAGTACTATCACAGTGGCAAGATTGCCGGCGTCGGACCAATGTCAGGTGTGCGTCGGGTCGGACACTGGCGCCTCTTTGCGGAGGATGGTACGCTTCAGGCGGAAGGAGATTACCTGAACGGAAAGAAGCATGGCGACTGGACAACGTATTACCCAAGCGGCACTGTATCCTCGAAAGGAAAATACCTTCACGACCAACCCGACGGCAAATGGGAATACTTTGATGAAAAGGGAAAAGTAACTTCATCGGGTGAGTTCCTGGGGGGCGTTAAGAATGGCGTGTGGAAAACGCTTCATCCGGATGGGAGCGTCAAGAGTGAAGCGCTCTACGTCGAAGGCTCCGGCGAATTCCGCGAATTCTATCCGAATGGAAAATTGAAAGTAAAAGGACGTATCGTCGACGGTCGAAAAGAAGGACTATGGGAATATTTTTACGAAGACGGAAAGCGCGAAGGCCAGTGTGAGTACACGAACAACAAGGGCGTGTATTATGGATATTATCCGAATGGAAGTCTGCGCACGAAAGGAACGATAGAGGGCGATCAGAAGACAGGCACCTGGGAGTTATACGAAAACGACGGTAAACTGGCGGGATACTACAGGCCTTTTTACGAAGACCGGAAGCTGGGCAGCGAGATTGCCGCGCTGGCGACCAGCGAACCACGTCGCACGCCTTCACGCAAAAAGGGATTGAGCCACTTTTCGGCACGATCGAATGAATTCAGAGGTTTGATCATGGGGGGCAACCCGGTGATGGTCTTTGCCGGAAGGTTTCCCGGCGGTGTGGAGTTCTACCTTCAGGAACGCCTTGGTCACGAGTTCGAGTTTGTCGGGATTCGCGATCCGTTTTTTCGATCTGATATTCGTATCCCTGCGGGAAAATTGTACGACCGCGGCTATTCCATCACCGTGAAGCAAAAGTTGTACAACGCAATGAAGGCGGGGATGTGGTACTTTGGCCACGAGGTCAGGTTCACAAATGTGGGACACTTTACTAACGTGATGTTCACACAGACACCGGAAAACGTGTTTACCGCTACGGCGGTTGAACAGCGGATCGAGTGGGGATTATTGATTGGTTACCGCATCATGCGGCACAACAACGCGGCCGGCTTCACGATTGATACGTTCTTTTCTGCCAATGCCGGCTACCGCGGGTTTGACGTGGACGAGAACCTCGCGTCGTGGTTTTCCGAACTGGATCAATCACGCCTTTCAACTTCGCTGCATTTTGGACTAAATTTCGGGAAGGTTTTTTCATTTCGATGACGATCGTCGACAGTCGACTGTCGACCACCCTATGCGTACCGTTGAACTAACACTTTGGCCGGAAGAGGCTTTCGACGACAATCGTTTCCTTCCGATCCTTTATGAGAAGCTTTCGCTGCCGAACGATGGGAGTGTTGTCGTCGTACCCACGCGACGATCGATCGATGCACGCGGGAAGAAGGTCATGGTAAGGGTTCAATGTGAGGTTGTCACGCCCGACCAACACGCACAGCGATCAATTCCCCCGACCCGGTATCAGGATGTGCGTGATCGTCCTGAAGTAATTATTGTCGGCGCAGGGCCTGCCGGATTGTTTGCCGGTTTGAAGGCCATCGAATTGGGATTCAAACCCGTAATCCTTGAGCGTGGTTTGGATGTACAGACGCGTAGGCGCGATCTTGCCGCAATCAACAAACAGGAAGTCGTAAACCCCGATTCCAATTACTGCTTTGGTGAAGGCGGTGCCGGCACGTATTCCGATGGAAAGCTATACACGAGGTCGAAGAAGCGCGGCGATGTCAACCGCATTCTGCATATCCTGGTCGCTCACGGAGCCCGCCCACAGATTCTTTACGATGCGCATCCGCATATTGGGACCAATCAACTGCCCAAACTGGTGGCGGCAATCCGGGAAACGATCAAAGCGTATGGTGGTGAGATCCATTTCAACACGAAAGTGACCGACCTGAGGTTAGAAGGCGATCGGGTCACTGCGCTCGTTCTGCGGGATGGCTCCGTCATTTCTGCGCGTGCGGTTATTCTCGCCACGGGGCATTCCGCCCGCGATATCTTCGAGTTGCTTCATACCAAAGGTATTCGAATCGAAGAGAAGCCGTTTGCGCTGGGTGTACGCGTGGAGCATTCACAGACCCTTATCGATCGGATTCAATACCACTGTCAGCCCGACCGCGGTCCGTATTTGCCGGCATCATCGTACAGCCTGGTGCACCAGGCGTCGATTGACGGAAAGGAACGCGGGGTATTTTCGTTTTGCATGTGCCCCGGCGGATTCATTGTGCCTGCGGCCACTTCACCAGGCGAAGTGGTGGTAAATGGGATGAGTCCTTCGCGTCGTGATTCCAGGTTCGCCAACTCCGGCATCGTGGTAGCGGTGAATCCTTCCGACTTTAAGTTATACTTGAAGCATGGTCCGCTTTCGGGGATGTACTTCCAATCGTCGATTGAGCGTCGTGCATGTGTGCTTGGTGGAAACTCTCAACATGCTCCTGCACAGCGATTGATGGATTTTCTTGAAAGCAAGGTCTCTGCAAGCTTGTTGGAGACGTCATATCAACCTGGACTGACTTCGGTTGATATGGGAGAGGTGCTTCCTCCCTTCATCACTGACGCCTTAAAGCAAGGTTTCCGCGCGTTTGGGAGAAAGATGAAAGGCTATTTGAGCAATGATGCACAAATTATTGGTGTTGAAAGCCGTACTTCATCACCCGTGAAAATTCCGCGGGACTCCGTAACACTTCAGCATGTTCAGGTTGGAAACTTGTTTCCCTGCGGCGAGGGAGCCGGATATGCCGGCGGTATCGTATCCGCAGCGATGGATGGTGAGCGGTGTGCAGAGGCCGCAGCGCGGATGCTACAACCCGTATAAAACACTCAGAGTCACCTTTGGGGTGACTCTGAGTACTCGAGTAACGGTTAACAACCGATACTTATTTACGCTTCTTTGCAGCTTTCTTAGCTGTCTTCTTCTTAGCAGCTTTCTTTGCAGTCTTCTTAGCTGCTTTCTTAGCTGTCTTCTTCTTAGCAGCCTTCTTTGCAGTCTTCTTAGCTGCCTTCTTTGCTTTCTTTGCCATAGCGTTTTGTTTGATTAGTTAAACAATACTGTCCACACCGTGTGAACATGTAACAAATATATTATACTTCTTGCAAAATTTCCAAAAAAAATGTTAGGAAATATTTTTTGATGGATTGACCGACTCAAGTGTTCAATGCACACAAAGATGCGTATAGCCATCACGTTATGCACCAGGGATTCAAAGTACACTCGTCATCACGTCATCGGTTGTCCTCCTGTGAAACGATGACTTGCCTCTTTTCGACAATGGATACTTTTGAACAAGGATTGGTGACCGGTAACTGATCATAGTCCCCCGGTCCATAGTCGACCGTGGGCCATGTGGACGTTGTCTTTCGACGGTGATCCCTCGACCGCAGACGGTCGTCCATCGTCATTGCCCGCGGTCAATCCGGTACACGTAGCAATCGTCCTCGCCGAATCGTCGTTGTTCGATAAATCGAAATCCGATTCGTTCATAGAAACGGTGAGCGCGAACGTTGTTGGCGAGGGGGTCAACCAACACGGCTACCACTTCGGGGTTACTAAAACAGCGCTGGAGCGCTTGTCTCATCATCACCGTGCCAAAGCCTTTGCCGAGGTCTGTGGCTTCCCCGATCCAGATATCGATGGCGCGGAGGTTCGGTTCGATATCCCCCCAGTAATGGGTCTCTTCTTCGCGTGGATCAATAATTTGAATGAACCCGAGTGGTCTTCCATTGAGTTCGGCAATTAAAAGTTCACGCCACTCGTGGTGTCTGACCAGCTCTTCCTCCCAATTCCAGTCGTCATTCGGATCGGAATCGATATTGTGTTGTTGTTGGTCCCAATGGCGTAGTACATCCAGGTCCTGGATGGTTGCCGGGCGCAGCGTAATTTCTGAAGTCACAACTTTTTAGCGGCAAATATAGGGGGGAAGAACGATCTCGTGTGTGTATGAGGCTGGGCAGTTCGCCGGCTGAGGTTCGATGGTGGCTATGAAGAACGACGGGCCCGGATAATTTTGTGTCCGGGCCCGATGGTTTGGATCAGGGTTCTAACCACGCCTTTCTCAATGCAAGTTGCTTTTCGGTCGCGTTTTCATTTGGCATGATGATGTGGCGTTCGGTGAGTTCAACTTGTTGAACGGGTGCCGACAACACCACGGGGGTCGACTGGCCCGTAGAATCGGTTCGCATCACGGTATACGAAAGGGTGTCGGTCTGGGGCAGTTCCATGACCTTCTGTTGAAGGAACATGCCGAGTTCCGGACCGAGGTCGGGTAGGGTATCGTTATTAATAGCAACAATGACATCACCTTGCTGGAAACCAAGTGCTTTTCCCATTGGATTGAGGTTATCCGTGGTTGTTATGTAGAGTTTAGGCTTGCCTTCAACGGGTATTACTCCGATATCATCGTTACCGATGCCGAGTGAATAGTCCATGTACGAGCCTTCTTCCTCGTAAATAATACCAACGGCATCGAAGGCCTCTTTGAGTGGCAGGGGCTCCGCTCCACCGACGTATCGGTTCAGGAAGTCGCCAATCTCCGGATAGGTCATCTCGGTGATGATCGTGAAGAGTTCATCGTCGTCAAACGGCTTGTTGATCCCAAACCTTTCCGACAATGCCAGCATCAGATCCCTCAAGCCCTTTTCTCCGCCGGAAAGTTCGCGGAGCCGAATATCGAGGCATAATGCGATCAAGGCGCCCTTCTGGTAGACGTTGTAGTATTGATCGTGATATTTGTCGAGCGTGAACTCGCTGATCTCCGTAAAGGGCACATCATTGCGGAAGTGATCTGCCGTGAACATCTTTTCCCGAAGGATGCCGATGAATTCGCCAATGTCGATGAGGTCGTGCCGCACGAGTACATGTCCGGCAAAATATTCCGTCACGCCTTCGTACATCCACAGGTGTTTCGACATATCGGGATTGTTGAAGTCAAAGTCTTCAATCTCTCCGGAATGAACCGTCGGCGGCGTCAGGATATGGAAGAACTCGTGTGCCGCAACTTCGCGTAATTGCTGATTGAGCTGATCAATCGTCGCCTCCGGCATAAAGTATAGAGAAGAGTAGGAGTGTTCCAGGGCGCCATAGCTCTGCACGGGCTGATCCGTGAAGTAGAAGATGAACGCGTACTTGTCGACAGGAAGCTCCCCGCCCAGGTACTCCTTCTGCGCCATCAGCACTTCCCTTACACTTTCCGCGATTTCACGAGCGGAGACCTGATTATTGGGTGAATACGATCCAATGAGCACCTCGGTATTGGCGACGCGAATCACCGCCGTATCCGGTTTGCTGTACATCAGCGGTGAATCGATCAAATGGTCGTAGTCCGTGGCCTCGTAAACGTCCACTACGCTGTTCTTGTGCTCCGGCGACTTCTCTAAGTTTATCTTGTTGATCGGTGCGCCTGTTTCCACGGGTATCAGGCCAGTAGATCCATACAGGTGTTGAGGGCGAACCACCTTGAATCGAAACGGCACTTCTTTGGCCTCGGCAAAATAGCCGAAGAAGCCGCTGGTATTCATCACGTAGTTCGTCTGTTCTTCGATGTTGGTGCCGGCAGGCCAGAAAATTTCCGGACCTTCCACTTCCGTGTCCCACGTATCGTCAACCCAGTAGCTGATCTTCGCGACCTTGTTGGCGTCTTTTATTTTCCACGTGTTTTCGTCAACCCTCTCGAACCGGCAGGGGGCGTCCTTTTTTGTCGACAACCGTCAGGTCCTGGACATAGCGACCATAGTCGGCGATAGCATATGTACCGGGAACAATCTTTGGAAAGTAGAAGACGGCTTCCGACTCTTTTAATGCCGGTGGCGTGAGTTCGACATAAACCCGATCGTTTTTGACGCGAGTCAAATCGACGGTATATTCATAGGCATTCGCCAGTTTGGATTGTGCTGCGGCCGGGGAAGACCAGGCGAATACCGCTGCCAACAAAATGATTGCAATACGCATAGGATAAAAGATTAATCGACGAAATTAGTTCTTAATGTTCATTTCAGATCATTTAATTTGTTGAAAAAGTTAAAATACTGCGGAATACGTGAAGAAAACGGTGATCATTGGTGCAACGACAAACCAAAGCCGCTATGCGTGGCTGGCTGCGCGTATGCTGAATGAATATCAGCATGAAATCGTGCCGGTAGGTATCAAGGATGGCGAAGTCTTCGGAAAAGAGATCCTCGACATCTTCGAGAAACCCGCTGTGAAGGATGTTCACACCGTGACGTTGTACATCGGCCCGGCAAAACAGCCGGAACATTACGAGTATATCCTGAGCCTTAAACCAAAGCGTATTATCTTCAATCCCGGTACCGAAAATGATGAACTCATCAGGATGGCTCGCGCCAACGGCATAGAAGCGGTCGAGGGTTGTACATTGGTGATGCTTCGAAGCGGACAGTTTTGAACCGCCTCATCGCCTGGGCCTTTGGGCTTGCTCCTGATTCCGTGTTCCTTATTCCGTGTTCCTTGAGCCTTGGTTTTTCGCCGTCGACTATTCGTCTGAGAGGTGTACAAAGACGCCGCGCTGGCGCAACGGCCCGACAACACGCTCGATCAAAGCCCGCGTGGCGTTGTCGAAACGGTTTCCGGTTACGGCCAGGATCGTCAGGTCGCGAAACAAGAATAGGGCCTCGGGCAGATAGGATATGTAGTTGTGCGAAAGGTCCACCTCCTGGAGGTTTGACAAGCGAAGAAATGAAGCGGGCAGTGCATGCAGGTAATTTTTGTTGACGCGGACTACCCGGAGGTTGGTCATGTTCCCGATCGACTCGGGCAATTTTTCGAGACGGTTGTCCCAGGCATACAGTCCGGTAAGTTGCGTCAGGGCGTCAATATTTTCCGGCAACGCGACGAGTTTGTTGTGCGAGACGTACAGGAGTTCAAGCAGCGTCCAGTTTGCGACGACAGGTTCCAAACGGGAGATTTCGTTGTGAAAGAGATCGATGGAACGCAAACCACGCAGGCGATACACGCCTTTCGGTACTTCCGTGAGACGATTTCGGTAGAAGGAAAGGTGTTCCAACCGTTTCAGTCGCGCTATCGCTGGCGAAACACGCGTTATTTCATTTGCGTTGAAGTTCAATCGTTCAAGATTCTTCAGGTTCTTAATGGAACGGGGTACACGGTTGATGTTGTTCTCGTGCAACGATAACCGCTCAAGACGACGATGTGTCTTTATTCTGTTTTGGAGTGTCAGCTTATTGCGCTGAAGGCTGAGTTCCCGCAGCTGGCGGTTTCGATGCGCGCCATTGGGAAATTTTTCGAGCCCGTTTTCTGAAAGATCAAGTATTTGCAACGCTCTGAATTTTCTGTAGGATTTTGGTAGTCCATCCGGGCGTTCATTCAAAATGGTTAGGTGGGTGATGCGTGTGCTCCGAGGCAACTTGAGCGGACGCTCAATGCGATTGTTATAAATAAGAAGTCGTGTAAGTTTCGGGAGATCATCCAACCTTTCCGGGATACGATCGATCGATGTGTTGATCAACTCCAACGACTCGAGGTCATCGCATTTCCACACAATATCAGGTATCGCGCTCTTGCCAACAACCGAAACCTTTCGAATACCGGATAGATCGTCTAACATTTGCAGGCTGTCGGTTGTGATGAAGCCTGGACCAGGTCTGTAGATATTCCGGTAGATTACGGCATTCCGATACAACTCCAGTTGAAGGGAAGCAAGGCTGTCTATGCGCCGCATCATTAGCGGTCGCTGTGTATACGCCATGTCCAGTTGCGCTTCAATACCGGCGAGACGAATTGAATCAATCTTGCTTTTGAATTGTCGCACCTTCAGTGGTCCATGCTGGGCATGTGATTTGAAGGAGGAGACGGCCAGCAAGCAAAAACAGCAGGAAAAAATTGCGCGGGAAAGGGCGATCATGGCGTAAAACTAAAGATTTAGTTAGTCATTTTCAACCGCTGTTCCGGCCCCTATCAAAGGGGGCTGATTTGGACACGTTTTTTCCTGAAAAACATGCGGTTAAGGGGCGAAAAAGCTGTATTTTTGGCGGTTCTAATCAGTCAAAATGAGTGAAGTAAAAGATAAAGTTCCCGCGGGGTATTCAGCGAGTAATATTCAGGTTTTGGAAGGTTTGGAGGCGGTGCGTAAGCGACCGGCCATGTACATTGGCGACGTCAGCGTCAAGGGCCTTCATCACCTGGTTTGGGAGGTGGTCGACAACTCGATCGATGAGGCCCTGGCAGGATACTGCGACACTATCGACGTTTCAATCAACGATGACAATTCCATTACTGTAACGGACAACGGTCGGGGTATTCCCACCGACATGCATGAAAAAGAAAAACGGTCGGCGCTTGAGGTCGTCATGACCGTACTGCACGCCGGCGGCAAGTTCGACAAGAACACTTACAAGGTATCGGGCGGTCTTCACGGCGTCGGCGTTTCCTGTGTGAACGCGTTGTCTGAAAGACTGCACGTCACCGTCCGTCGCGACGGCAAAACGTTTGAACAGGAATATGAGCGCGGTCGACCGCTCTATGCTGTTCGTGTCACTGGTGAGTCTGACAAGACGGGCACGATCGTTCATTTTTTACCCGACAAACAAGTCTTTACGGTTCATGAGTACAATTACGAGACCATTGCGTCGCGGTTGCGGGAGTTGGCATTCCTGAATCCAGGCATTCATATCAACCTTAGGGATTTTCGTGAAAAAGACGAGAAGGGCGAACCGCGCGGTGAACACTTTTTCTCGGAAGGTGGTCTCCGCGAGTTTGTGGACTATATCGATGCTACCCGCGAGAAGCTCATCCCCGCGCCTGTCTATATTGAAAACGACAAGGGTGAGTTCCCGATCCAGGTGGCGTTGAGCTACAACACGTCGTTCAGTGAGAACCTCGTCTCGTATGTGAATAATATCAACACGCACGAAGGGGGTACTCACGTGGCGGGATTCCGACGTGCCCTCACCCGTACGCTTAAGGCGTATGCAGATAAGTCCGGGCTGCTGGAGAAGATGAAGGTTGAGATCAGCGGTGAAGACTTCCGTGAAGGCCTGACCGCCGTGATCTCTGTGAAAGTCGCTGAACCGCAATTCGAGGGACAAACCAAAACGAAGTTGGGGAACTCGGAGGTAATGGGAGCCGTAGACCAGGCGGTAGGTGAGGTGTTGCAATATTACCTGGAGGAACATCCCCGTGAGGCGAAGACGATCGTGAACAAGGTTATCCTCGCAGCGCAGGCCCGACATGCGGCGCGCAAAGCCCGCGAGATGGTTCAGCGCAAGAATGTACTCACGGGCACGGGGCTTCCCGGCAAATTGGCTGATTGCGCCAGTGGCGATCCTTCAATCTCGGAACTCTACCTCGTGGAGGGCGACTCTGCAGGTGGATCCGCAAAACAGGGACGCGACCGGAACTTCCAGGCAATCCTTCCGTTGCGCGGCAAGATCCTGAATGTAGAGAAGGCACAAGAACACAAGATTTACGAAAACGAGGAGATTAAGAACATCATCACCGCCCTCGGCGTCAGCTTTGGAACCACCGACGACGGAAAGGCGTTGAACATGAGCAGGCTTCGCTATCACAAGGTCATCATCATGACGGATGCCGATGTCGACGGAAGTCACATCCGGACCCTGATCCTCACATTCTTCTTCAGGTATATGCGCGAGCTCATTGAAAGCGGGTACGTCTACATCGCGCTGCCCCCGCTCTACCTGATCAAGAAAGGCAAGGAAGAGCGTTACTGCTGGACCGAAGAGGAG
>CAZIAG010000050.1:0-13803 GCA_964537375.1 uncultured Roseivirgaceae bacterium | reverse complement strand
CTCTCAGCGCCGGGTAAACGACCAGGTCTTCCTGGAAATCCCCAAGTTTTCGATGTCTCAGGGATTCTACCGGGCCGTGGCCGGGCAAGACACCGTGAGTCTCATCGCCTTTAACCTTGACAAACGTGAGTCGCTCCTGGATCAATACAGCGGTCCGGAGATGAAAAACCAGATGGGTAATGGAGAAAACATCAGTATCTTTGAGGCCGAATCCGTGGAAACTTTCGGTAGCGAAATAGAAGAAAGATATTTGGGCAAACCCCTGTGGAAGTATGCAGTGCTCCTGGCGCTCTTATTCCTCCTCGCGGAGGTGCTTCTCATCCGTTTTGTTAACTAACGATTGATGAAGATATTAATTCAGTCCGCCCGCATCATTGATCCTCAGTCGTCGTTTCATCTAAAAGAAAAGAACATTCTCATCCATAATGGGAAGATCGCGGGGATAAGCGACAAGAACTATTCGGCGGACAAGACAATCAAGGCGACCGGCATGCTGCTGTCTCCGGGATGGTTTGACCTCGGGACTTTTTGCGGTGATCCTGGTATGGAACACAAGGAAGACCTGATTTCCGTGGGGCGGGCCGCTATGGCTGGAGGATTTACGGAGATAGCACTCCTGCCCAATACTTCACCATCGGTGGAAACCAAAAATGCGATCAGCTACCTGACTCGCAACAATGAAGACCAACTCGTAACGTATTACCCCCTTGCGTCTGTGACGCGCGGCAACAAGGGTGAAGAACTTACCGAGATGATCGACCTCCATCGCGCCGGGGCCGTAGGATTTACCGACGGGTTAAAGCCTTTGTGGCACACCGATATCTTCCTTAAGGCGCTGCAGTATCTTCAGTCGTTCGACGGCGTGCTCATTGATCACCCGGAGGATACATGGCTGAATATGTTCGGACAAATGCACGAAGGTACCAACAGCACCCGTTTAGGATTGAAAGGCATGCCGCGTATCGCAGAAGAGATTGCCGTCAGCCGGAACATTGAACTGTTGGCTTATGCCGGTGGAAGACTTCACTGCGCCCGCATTTCAACGGCCCGCACTGTCGACCTGATCCGCGCCGCGAAAAAGCGGTTGAAGGTGAGCTGTGATGTCGCCGCCTATCAGCCGGTGCTTAATGATGAGCTTTTAAAGGAGTTCGATACAAACTACAAAGTCAATCCGCCCCTTCGCGAACGTGTCGATAACGATGCCCTTATCAAGGGTCTTAAGGACGGCACGATCGACGTCATTTGCTCAGGCCACACTCCGCAGGATGAAGAAAGCAAGAACGTCGAGTTTGACCTGGCTGAATTTGGGATGATCGCCCTACAGACTACCGGGAGTACCCTGACCACGCTGTCCGGCCAGGTCGATTGGGAGGTACTGCTGCCGAAGATCACCTCGGCACCGAGAGCCTTACTCGGCCTTGATATCCCGGTCGTAGAAGAAGACATCCAGGCTAACCTCACCTTGTTCGATCCCAATCATGACTGGGTGCTGAATGACAAGACGAATTTCTCCAGGTCGAAGAATTCGCCCTGGTATGGACGTGAACTGAAAGGCAGGGCGGTGGCTGTCTTCAATAACGGTAAACACTGGTTTCAAACTTCATGAATGCTCCATTGGTAAAGGTACCGCTGCGCTATGGATTGATTGCCGGCGCGCTGGGCTTTGTGCTGACCATTGTATTGTATTACTATTTTCAGCACCCGTTGCTGATACCGCCCTATATTGATTTCAGGGTCTTCCTGTTTGGAATCTTTATATTCTTTGCACTCAAGGAGCTTCGGGACTACTACTTCGATGGCGTCTTGTATTTTTGGCAAGGGATGATCGCCGCCCTCATCCTAACCGCCGTATTTGCGGTGGTGGCTTCGGCAGCGCTGCTGGTGTTTATGAGGATGGACCCCGACTTTCTGGCGGATTATATCCGGCTTTCCACGGAATACCTTCAGAGCCTCCCGACCGACATCATCGACCGGATCGGAAAAGAGCAGTACGAGCGTAATTTAGAGCAGCTGCCGTCGACTAATGCGATAGATGTCGCTTTCACCTGGTTGGTGCAAAGCTTTATCATTTCGTTTTTTCTTAGTGTGATTTTGTCAGTTATTTTGAGACGTCAACCTAAAACCTGAAAGATATGGAAACACAAAACGCTACCACACCCGAGGTTAATAATCCCGTGACGGCGAGGTCTGTCGGTCTTCGCCATGGCTTGATTCTCGGCCTCGTTTCGATCATCTTTTCATTGATCTTGATTCTTATTGGTGATAGCCCATTTAACCGATCAATTAGTTGGGTTAACTGGGTGTTCGTTATTGCCTTGGTCGTTATCGCGCACAAACGGTTCAAGGACGGAAATAATGGGTATATGTCCTATGGCCAGGGTGTCGGCATCAGCTTTTGGATTTCTTTGGCATCCACCGTACTCGGCGGCATCTTCCTCTACATTTACATTACGGCCATCGACCCGGGCCTTTTTGATGCGGTTTTTGAACAGCAAATTCAGGCCATGGAGGAGAAAGGTATGCCGGATGATCAAATTGAAATGGGTATCAATATTGGGAAAATGATGTTCTGGCCGATGTATCTCATCGGAGGTATATTTTTTGGAGTGCTAATCGGACTTATAGTTAGTATCTTTACACAGAAGAAAGCGCCCGAACAGTTGTATTAATGCGCCCCGATATTTCGGTAATCATACCCGCACAGGACGAAGAGGAATCGATACCCGAACTCTGTCAATGGATAGGCCGTGTCATGCAAGCACACGGCTTTTCTTTTGAAGTGATCGTGGTCGACGACGGGAGTACCGACGATACCTGGCAGAAGATCGTCGAGATCAACCGTCAGGACAACCGATTTAAAGGCATTCGGTTCAACCGCAATTTCGGCAAATCCGCAGCGCTCCAAACCGGGTTCCGTGCCTCGCGTGGAGAGGTGGTGATTACGATGGATGCCGATCTGCAGGATAGCCCCGATGAGATTCCCGGCCTCTACCAAATGGTCAAAGAGGGACGGTACCACCTGGTCTCAGGCTGGAAGAAAAAGCGCTACGACCCGGTCTCGAAGACCATTCCCTCCAAATTCTTCAATTGGGTCACCCGAAAACTATCCGGTATTCCCCTGCATGATTTCAACTGCGGTTTGAAGGCATACGACGGTGTAGTGGTGAAAAACATTACCGTCTATGGTGAAATGCATCGCTACATCCCGCTTATTGCGAAATGGGCCGGCTTTACAAAGATCACCGAGAAGCCGGTCGAGCACCAACGACGGAAGTACGGGCGCACGAAGTTCGGGTTGGAACGTTTTGTCAATGGCTTTCTCGATTTACTCTCGATAACTTTTGTCAGTCGCTTTCGCCAAAAGCCCATGCACTTCTTTGGGACGTTTGGCAGCATGTCCTTCCTTGTGGGTTTTGTGTTTACGGTGAAATTATTCTGGGACAAGATGGACTCACTGTATTTTTCGCGCGTTCCGATGAAGAGAGATATTGCGGAACAACCGTTGTTTTATCTGGCGCTGGTCGCCCTGATCATCGGCGTTCAATTGTTCGTTACAGGTTTCCTTGCCGAAATGATCGCCATGCAATCGCTGTCGAAACGCGATTACCTCATTATTGACCAGGTGGGGATGCAGGACGACTCGTCCAGTAAAATGCAGGTTGTGAACAACTGATTTTGAAATCACCAAAGTACTCGATCGTTATACCCGTGTACGACCGTCCACGGGAGTTGGAGGAGCTCCTGCAAAGCTTGCTGCGTCAACGCAGGAGCGACTTTGAAGTGATCGTGGTGGAAGACGGTTCAACAGCGACAAGCGAAAAGGTCGTGGAGGCGTTCGGAGACCGACTGAAGATCCATTACATCGTAAAACCGAACTCCGGCCCCGGGCCTAGCCGTAACGTTGGCTTCCAGCACGCAACCGGCCAGTATTTCATCGTGTTTGATTCCGACTGTATCATACCGGATAATTTTTTTGATGCGGTCGACTTTGCCCTGAAGGAGAATGCCTTTGATGCCTGGGGTGGACCAGACCGGGCCCACGAAGATTTCACAAACTTTCAACGCGCCGTCGGCTATACGATGGCCTCCCCGCTCACAACAGGTGGTATCCGCGGTGGAAAGAAGAGAATGGGTTGGTTTCAGCCGAGAAGTTTTAACATGGGCATCTCGAGAAAGGTTTTTGAAACCACGGGTGGTTTCAGGTTTGACCGTTTTGCAGAGGACATTGAATTCAGCATCCGCATAAGGAATGCCGGCTTCAAGGTCGGATTAATACCGGATGCATTCGTCTATCACAAGCGACGCACCGGGCCGCGGGCATTCTTTCGCCAGGTTTTCAATTTTGGTAAGGGCCGTGCCTTGGTCGGGAAAGCGCACCCGCAGGAAGTAAAGGTGGTACATTGGTTCCCGACGTTGTTTGCTCTTTCTTTTGTGGTTCTCTGGTTGCTTCCGCTGATCAGTTCTTCTTTGTTTCTCGCTGGGGTTGTGGCCTTCGTCCTGTACTTTGTGTGTCTGTTCATTGATTGCCTGAGGACAACAGGAAGTGCTGTTGTTGCCATGCTTGCCGTCCCATCGGCTTTTCTGCAATTCTTTGGTTATGGAATTGGCTTTTTGTCCGAAAAGCTGAGACGAAGTTCGGCGAAGAACCAGCCGAGGCAGTAGCACCATCTTTTGCCAGGAACCTTCCATGGTGCGCACCGTTGCATCCTGGGCCTTTGCATATCTTGTGTATTTTCGGGATATTGATGACCCAAACCCCTTAGCTGCAATGAGGAACTCCGCCTTGCTTGTTCTGGTGGGGATGCTTTGCCTTCCTGTCGGAACTTTGGCCCAGCAAAATTCCGCTGAGCTTGAACCTGGTTATTATGTTGTTGTCGCTGCATTTGGAAAGGGGCGGGAAGACCTGGCCAGGAAATATACCAACGAACTAGCTGGCCATAGTGTACACGCTTCGTATGGTTTCAATTCAACGCGTAACTATTTTTTCGTTTACGTTTACCGAGGCACGAATCTCGGAGAATCTCTTCGTGAAATGGAAAAGACCCGGGAGCGAGGTGAAGAGTTTAGCAGGGCATGGGTGAGGGTGATTGGTGGAAACCCTAAGACATCTGAAACAAAAGAGGCATTTTCTTCGGTGGTTACTTCCGGCGCCGAAAACCCTACGAGGTCTGAAGACAAATCGGAATTAGGCGCGGATGTACTCACCAATAGAGTCAGCCGCCCTTCACACGACATCGAGATAAGTTTCAATGAACCGATCCGTCAGTACCCGAAGATAACGCTGGCAAACACAGAGGTGTTCCTCAGTCTTTTCGACGCCGCGAGCGACAAAATCATCGACGGAAAGGTGACCGTGGTGGACGCAGAAAGAACTCGCGCCCTGCGGGAGGTAGATGGCAATGACTATATAATCTTGCCAGACCCTCGAAGTAAATCCGGCAAGCTTACGTTGCTTTGCGAAGCATTTGGGTACAGGAAGGTACAGCGCGAGATCAACTACTTTTCCCCTCTTGCCGATACGGCCGAGCATTACATGGAGTTGGTTGGGACCACACTGGTTCTCTATTTCGATATGGTTCGATACCGCAAAGGCGATGTTGGGATCATGTTCAACGTTCAGTTCTACAACGATGCCGCGCTGATGTTGCCAGAGTCCAAGTTTCAGCTTGGTCAGCTGCTTGAATTGATGCAGGAGAACCCGCGGTATCGCATCCGACTTCACGGGCATACCAATGGTCACTATCATGGTCGTATTCTGACTCGTTCTCCGGGGCAGGACCTATTTTCTCTTGAAGATGCTAGATCTACCACCGGATCCGCCAAATCGTTGTCGTATGCCCGCGCCGAGGTGGTGAAAGAATATCTCGTAGAGAACGGCATCGACGCAGACCGGATTGAATTGAAAGGGTGGGGTGGACGACGCCCTCTATACCACAAGCATGGTGTCAACGCCAGGCGCAACGTCAGGGTTGAGGTCGAGATTATTCAAGAGTAAGTTTTTGTTAGTCCTTTCTTTTTTGGAACTTTGATGAGCTATAAGCCCAACCATGAAGGTACTGAGAAGCTTTTTGCTTATCATCAATCTCAAGACGTTAATCGTCACTGCGTTAAGTATAATTTCCACCTACATTTGCTACCGCAATAACCTGATCGCAAACTTTCCCGACATGCTGGTCGGGGTGGCGATCGTGTTCCCGGTGGTCTTTTCAATTGGCTCGGCCTACAATAGACGCGAGACCGCCCTCCAGCGGTTCGCCGATTTCAAGGGACATGCGATTGCGATCTATTACGCGGCCCGTGACTGGACTGGCATAAGAGACAATGACATCCCGATGCAGGTACGGGAAGTGGTGAGCGATATGGTCGTGAAGATGAGGCTGATGTTTACGTCGCCACAGAAAGGCGAATGGGCGAGCAACGAACGAACGATATATTCCCAATTTTCGAGGTTATCACAACTAATCACGGAGCTCAGGGGTTACGGCCTGGCGAGTGGTGAGCTGTCGAGGATAAACCAGTATATCAGCAAAATGATCATCGCTTTTGACAACCTGAAGATTATACACGACTACAGAACCCCCATTACGTTAAGGGCGTATAGCAAAGTGTTCCTCTATGCTTTCCCGATCATTTACGGGCCTTACTTCGCCAATACGTTCAACGATTTTTCCGAGGGGCTGGAATACGTGATGCCCGTCCTCTACAGCTTTATTCTCGTTAGCCTGGACAACATTCAGGACCACCTGGAGAATCCATTTGATGAGATAGGTGAAGACGACATTCGAATAAACGAAGGCGAGATCGTGGTTCACATGGCAGATTAACCCCTGGGTGGTCTATTTCACTTCAAACCGGTATACTGCGGAGCCCGCGCGCCCATCTGCAGTTAGGCCTTCTATACGGATATCAAACAGTCCTTTGATATCCGAGGTGTAGAATGAGATCTCCGCTCGTCCGTTTGTCGCGGTGCATATCTGTGGATCCCAATACAACAAATACCGGCGGTCGGGTAGTCGGCTCAATACCTCCCCCTGCGTTGCATACGTTGGATGATGAAATACGCGTTTTTGTTGGAGCATCTCATAATTAATATCAAGTGATCCGGGTATCGGTTCCAGTCCGGCGAAATCACCGTTGTAAGTGGAGTAGCTAACAATACCGTTGAGGATCGCGGGACCGAGATAATACTTCCGGCCGATCACGTCAAGCTTGCGCACTTTCAGAGGATCGAGGCTCATAATTCGATCAGCATGAAAAACCGGAACGCCGTCGAGCAGGATGGTCGGTGACTCAAGTACGCCACGGTTGATGCGATCCACCACGAGGAAATGGAACTCGCGGTCGCGTTTTCTCACCATTACCCCGGGAACATACTCCCGCATCACCTCCTCCATCACGGGAAAGCGGGTATAGTCGTCAAGGAAATATCGTTCGTCCGGTGAGCCGTAGAACGCGGTAGTGTCTTCCGACGGTTCGCCCTGGCTTTCGTTGAGCTCGTCATCGAAAATATCTTCGACCTGCATGGCAATCGAACGATTCAAAAGGGAATGCTCCAACGACGAAGGAAACGACCAGGGCCGAGGATTATAGGGAGCGAACTTGTTCGAGAAAGGATTGATCAACTCGATTTGCGATGCGATGCCCCCCGGCGCTGGTTGAATAAGGAGTTTTCGAGTACCTGAAAAGGGAAGGGTTTCAAAAAGGAGTTTCCCATCCTGATCGCTTCGCGAAGCATACAACGAAATTATTTTTGACGGACTGGCAAGAAATGCGAGTTGCCCCGCAACGGGTTTGTCGTCACCGCGGACACTCGCTTCGATAATGTGTCCCCGGAATTCAGGTGTATATTTTAGAACGGGCTCTGACTTCAAATCGTCCCACTTGAACCTCCGCCATCCGTGAGTGAGCATAAGGTGGTCAATGTCCGCGCGTGTTGCCTGCTGATCCGTGCCAAAGTAATAGTCAGGAGATTCAATTTCACCGGTAAGGTCAGATGAGAGATTGAGATAGGGGTAAATAGGCAAGGAAGGAAAATTTTCCAACGAGTCATTTTTTGCGACGGCTACTGAAAGATTCGCTGGGACTGCGGTTCCGTCCTCGCGTTGCGTGTCAATGGTGATGGTAACTTTGGCGCGTGGGCCGGGCGTGGGATCGCTCATGGTCGCGCGGATGTCTAAACGATTGTTGTCAAATTTGTAGTAAAGTCGTTCACAAAGTGGGCTGCCGTCTTCGTCGAAAACCGTAAAGTGCGCTATGCCGCCGGGAATGTCGCGTGCAGGAATGATGAAAATTGCTTTCCTGCGATCCCACGTTTGCACGTTCCTGAAAAAGATTCGCTGACGGCTGTGTCCCAGCAGCGAAACGTATGAGTAGCGTTCATTATCGAACGCTCCCTGCACGGTAATTACAACGTTGCTACCTTGATCTTCAAGGCGCATCGCAACGCCTTCGTGCATCACCGCAGGCAGCGCGTGTAGGGTTGACTGACCTTTCGCGTCGGTGACGATCGCACGATATGACGCTTCGCCGGGAGTAAAATCAAACGATCCTATTCCAAACTTGCCGGTTGTGAAACGTGCAATGGTATCGTTGTTTCCGTTGAGGATCGAGCCCTTCGCATTCGTGCCACGACCATAAACGTCGGTGATCCGGAACGCGAGCCTGGACCGAATGCCCTCGACGAGGTGTCCGCCCTCGGGAAAGAACGATACGACGAGACTTTGACGCTCGTTGCCGGGATTCGTCTTTTCAGGGCTGATAAACGGGTTGACTATTGTGATTCGTTGATGAAAATAATAATCAGGTAAATCATTGCGCATCCAGCGTGTGTATGCGCGCAGTACGTAGTTCCCTGTCGGCAATGTAGCAGGGAGGTAAAAAGAGCCGTCGCCCCGACCCTCTTTCATGGCGACCTTGCCCTGCAATATGGTGTTACTTTGCGCGTCGAGTATCTCGACATATGCGACAGCACTCAGGGATAACGGACGGTGGAGGATGCCGTCGACGGAAAAGATGCTGAACCAAAGCGTCTCACCCACGAGGTAAAACGTCTGGTCAGTGTCAACATACAGCTTCTCGACCACTCCGGCGCGAGTTCGTTCATCAAAATGGATCGCCAATGAGTCAAAGACCGATTGAGCGATCGCTCGTGATCCGGCGAATGCCGCCAACAACATGAGAGCAAATGCGGATAATGGGGTGCGCTTCATTTTGTCCAGAACTGAGGTTTGGTTGCTGTACCAGAAAGGGTTGTGCAATCAATGCAGCCTCGTGTCGAAGTTGTATACCCGATGATAACAGGGGCACCCTGTGCGACGACCGCACCGACCAGCAATTTGCCGATATAGCCTTCGATCTCTTCCAGGGGGATCGTATCCAACTCACATCCCGCGGACGGGAACTGATGATATTCAACGGGCAATTCATTTCTGCTGATGAAGATGCGCTTTTCTGAAATTGAGCCTGCGGAAAAGAATCCGATGACGGAGCGACCGGTTTCATCAACGTCATGAAAATTGCCGGGCACGTCGGAAGGCATGGGGTCGAACAGCCCGCCAAGGCTTTCGGTATTTTGCTTTACCTTGCGGTAATATTCATATCCTGCCGCGGTCAACACTCGTTGCCGCACAAGTGGACTGTATAGAATGCTTGTTTTGCGCGTTCCCGGAGGAATCACCAAGACCGGCTGTTGACGAATTGCGTCCACTTCCAGGTGTTCAGCCGTGCCGAGCGTTATGTGATGGATCGTGTCAGTTTTCCAGCAGGTGAAGATCTGTTGATCCTTTGGACGTGGAACGACGATGCCGCCATCGAACATAAAGACCGAGTTGTAGGCAGAAGTGTATTCGAATGTTTCGATTACCTCCCACTGATAATAGATGCTTTCGCCGCCTGGGTCGTGAGTGTCGGCGTAGATGACCAGGCCATTGTCTGTCGTCCGCCAATACAAGCTATCAATGGGCGGTGATAGTTTAACCGGAACAAGATCAGACAGGTAGTGTTCGCCGCTTGTGTTGATCCTGACGCGGTACGTCGCTTGTAGGTCCACGGGCACCAGGCCTGTATAATACCCCGGTCTGACTTCATTCAAAGAATGAACGTTTCCGCTCTCATCCTCTACCTGGACGACGGCACCAACCTCGGGGGGATTCTTTTCTTCGGCGTAGAGCGGGAGGGTGCGGGAAAGCGCGACAGTAGCTTCCCCGTCGGCATTAAGAAAAGCGTCCACCACGAGATAATTCCGGTTTTCAGTAACGACTGGCGCATCATATGGTTCCAGGCATGCGGTCAACAAGAAGGGCACGCTGAGTAAAAGAGGATAGTATGGCAACCGCTTGCGCATGTTGATGTCAAAATTTGAAGTTGTACGTGATCGTCGGAATAGGTCTGGCAAATACTGAGAGTTTGTATCCCTGGATTCGCTCGCCTTCCGTGACAAAGAAGATTGAGTAAGGATTAGCCCGTCCAAGGAAATTGTAAACCGCAAATGTCCACGAACTGTGGGCAAGTTTTCTCACCTTGTGATTTCCTTCGAGATTAATTGAAATGTCGGTTCGGAGATAGTCCGGGATCCGATACGCATTGCGGTCCGAATAGAGAACCCGGCGTGCCCCATTGATTTCGTATACCTGGACAGGAAGCGTAATTGGTCGTCCCGTGCTGTACACGACATTCAGGGAAAAGTTGAATCGACGACTGAACTTGTAATTGCCGATGAAATTCACCGCATGCGGTTTGTCGAAGTTGCTGGGGAACCACTTTCCGTTGTTAACCTGGTCTTCCGCGTGTGCTCCCCTAATGCGCTGCAACGACCGCGACCATGTGTAAGTAATCCATCCGTTGAGTTTGCCCGCGGTGCGTTTCAGGAGGAACTCGACACCGTATGCCCTGCCGTCACCGTTCAAGAGTTCCGTCTCGATGTTGTCGTTCAGAATCAGTTGCGCTCCACCTCTATAATCGACTACATTCTTCATCAATTTGTAATAACCCTCCACGGATGTTTCAATTGAGCCGCGCATGTTTTTGTAAAAACCAAGAGACCATTGATCGCCAATGAGTGGTAGCATATGCAGATCACTAAGTTTCCACACATCCGTGGGCGTGATCGCCGTCGTGTTGCTTAACATCTGCAGGTATTGCCGCATTCGGTTGTAGCTGAGCTTCACGGAAGCGTTGGGGGTCAACGAATAGCGCAACGAAAGTCGTGGTTCAGCGCCATGGTACGTGGCGATGGCGCGTCCCCTGCCATACCGAACCGTGTCGGAGGCATTCCTCTTCGGCGCATCTTCAGGATACAGATAAACATCCTGTGGACCGACATTCTGAAAAAATGAATATCGCAGCCCTGCGTAGAACGACAGCTCGGGTGTCACTTCAAAGGTCTGACTTATGTACAGGGCGCTTTCCTGACCTTGTTCATGCTGGATAGTCAGTGGTGCTACGAGTGATTCCGGTCCGGCAGGACGCATTGTGCCTGGTTGCAGCCGGTAACGCGTGGTGCCGATGCCAGCATTGATGGTGTGCCGTGCATCGCGGAACCATGATAGATCCACCCGCGTATTGAACTGCCGAATGGAAAAGTCCATATCGAATGCGTTTTCCGGAACCTCGTTGCTGGAGACGTCGTATGTGTAGCTGCTGATCCCGGTTGTGAAGACGCCATACAGTTTACTGTTGATTACGCGTTTCCATTTGAATGTTGCGTTGCGATCACCATAGCCGTACAAAGTGTCGGAATGAAGTCTAAATCGATCACGGCTCATGTATCCCGAGAAGTAGAGGCTGTTGTCGTCGTTGAGCTTGTGGGTAAGGTTTGCAGTGACATCGTAGAACGATGCATTGCTGTTTCTGAGCTCGCGGGCATCGACCTGTCGGAGCAACCAATTTGAGTACGTGGATCGCACACCGACGATGAATGATGTTCGGTCTTTAATGATCGGACCTTCTAGCGTAAAACGCCCTGTGATGGGGCTGATGCCTCCGGATCCAGTAATTTCCTTCGTGTTGCCTTCGCGCGTCTGCACGTCGAGGACCGCCGAGATTCTTCCGCCGTACTCTGCTCCGATGCCACTCTTAAAGAGTTCGACGTTTTTCAGTACATCGGGGTTGAATGTAGAGAAGAAGCCGAACATGTGTGATGGGTTGTACACCATGGCATCGTTAAAAAGCAAGAGGTTTTGGTTAGTGGCGCCTCCTCTGACGTTGAGGCCAACGGTTCCTTCGCCGACGGTTTGAACGCCCGGCAGCGTCAGCACTACCTTCATGATGTCGGTTTCACCCAGCGCGAGAGGGATCTGTTTCATAGTCTTGATGTCCAACTTCTCGCGTCCCATTTGCAGGCCTGTTACCCGGACGTCGTGCTCCGATTCGATGACCACTTCCTTCAGGGGTGTTACCACTTCATCCAGGTCGATGTCCAGTCGGCCGTCTTCATACAGCATGATGATTCGTTTCGTTTCCTTCATGCCGATGCTGCGAACACCCAGTTCATGCTTTCCCTTCGGCAACGTGAGCGCATAGTAGCCGAATTGGTCCGTGGAAATTCCGAGACCCTCTTTTGCGACAAACACGAGTGCGCCAATAACGGGTTCGCCGCTTTGGCTGTTTCGTACGCTCCCCGCGATGGTGGCACTGCCACGCAAGTCGGTCGTGCGACGTCCAATGAAGTGGATCTTTTCTTCTTCCGTTTGTTGCATTTGGGCCCTACGCTCGTATGCCGAAAAATCGAACGGCGTTTTCGCGGACACCCTATCCTCCGTCGGTGTGGTGAATCCAGCGGGCAGTTCCACCATTATGAGGCGATTCCTGGTAATAAAGACATTGCCCTCTAAATCGATGGATGCCCGCAGGTCTGTATCGTTGAGCACCTGTTCCAACAGATCAGCAACGGCCAGGTTGTCCGCTACGGCGTCAACAATCACGCTGTCCGTAGTAGTGGGATCGTAAAAGAAGCGATAGCCGGTATTCTTTTCGATGGTTTCAACAAAAACATCGAACTGCATCTGGCGAAAGGTTCCGCTGACAGTTCTGCCAGATTGCCCAGACACCTTCAGCGTACACGCGGCCACGAAAAATGCAGTCAGGAGTCTTAGCTTCATTCGTTGGTCGCTGTTAAGGTGTCATAATGTGCGGCAACCTGCAAAAGGAAGCCGCGACGATCGACGCGGGGAAACAAATTATGCTGGCGAATGTATTGCCGCAACGCTTGCTTCTCATCGGCGAGGACGTTTAGGATTGACCTTTTCGTCTTGACCGGGAAGAATCGCGTTCCGCGAAGGATAAAATATTTCACCTTCTCTTTATAGTCTATGACGATTGCCTTTGACTCAATCCTGCTGTTCTCGAATTTCGTGTGTCGCGCGAGTACGGTGGTCGTACCATCGTAGACCATCTCGTAAAAACCGGGTGTCGGAAGAGAACCTTCATACTGATGTCGATCGATGCGAATGAACTGCCGACCGTTGATTTCAAAGGCTTCAACCTTCTCCTTAACCAGGGCGGTCTCATGTGCTGTGTAATAGTTCTCAGTTACGAGTACGTCGAACGCGATATCGTACAGCAAAGGGACGTTATCAAACCGGTAGCCGTTGTATGTCACCGATCCGAAGGTCCAATCATCAGCGCCAAAAAACGGATGTTGGCCGTCGAGTATTGGGCCCGATCTGTACTGAGGTCCACTGTAAAGCAAGGTCTGACCCTTAATGGTCTGCGTATAAAGGACGACGCTTGCGGATGTTGCCTGTTGCAGTAGCAGACTGTCACCCTGACCGAGGGAGGGTAAGGCGATGATCAGTAAACTTAAGA
>CAZIAG010000049.1:0-13894 GCA_964537375.1 uncultured Roseivirgaceae bacterium | reverse complement strand
AAGAAGGTCAAAAGCTACATTCAAAATGGGAAGAGGAATCTAAGGATATGCATGGAGCGTAATGGATAGGAGAAGGAACGATATTGAGCGCTACCTCCGGGGTGAAATGTCGCCCGCCGAAATGCATTCCCTCGAACGCGAAGCGCTAAGGGACCCTTTCCTCGCCGAAGCCCTGGAGGGAATCGACCAAACGGGGACCGAGCATTTTCTGCTCGACCTCAAGGAGCTCCACCATACCGTACACCAGCGGACTCGAAACCAGCGTCCGGCCTTTATCTCTATGTGGAACTGGTCAATCGGCATTGCTGCGGGACTGATTCTTATCGGCCTGGCAGCGGTCTATATCATCAGCGATGCGCAGCGGCGGCAAGACGGCCTGCTGGCCATGAAGAAAGAAGAAGAAAAGCGCACAAAGGAAACCGCGCCAATTCCGGACTCAGTCGCCTCGGGACCGTTTCCCGCTGCGATCCCGGACGACGCAACACAAGGGGAAGAAGCCAAACAGCAGGCACGCTCAGGGCGCCCTGCGGCGGAATCTCCAACCGCCAATTCGCGTGGCGCCCGCGAGAATGAGGCCGTCAAGGAAACAGATGTGGATGATGCTGACCCAATTGGAGACCGTATCTTCGCGTTGGAGGAGCCCGTTGAAAACGAGTCCCTCGAAGGCGAACCCGCTATGACCATCAGCGGGACGGTTATCTCGGCGGAAGATAGCCAGCCAATTCCCGGTGTGTCGGTGCGTGTAAAGGGCACGGATAAGACTACGTCCACAGACGCGGAAGGCCGATACAAGATCGAGGTTCCTGATCCAAAACAGTCGCTTGTTTTCAACTTTATTGGCATGACACCGGAGGAAGTCTCGCCTTCGGGGAAGCTCAACCTCGACGTAACCCTGGAGCCAGACATGACTGCGCTTAGCGAAGTAGTCGTCATCGGGTATGGTGACGAGGGGGATGGCCCGTCGCGTCAGTACCCGGAACCCCAGGGTGGCAAGAGGGCGCTCGAGAAATATCTCTCCGAAAAAATGCTCTACCCTCGCCAGGCCCTGGAGCACAAGGTCGAGGGCAAAGTCACCGTCCAGTTCACGGTAGCCCCTGACGGCACCCTTCGCGACTTCCAGGTCTTAAAGGGTCTCGGTTTCGGTTGCGACGACGAGGCCATACGCCTACTCAAGGAAGGACCTGCCTGGTCTCCCTCCAGGAAGGACGCACAACCTATTGCGGGCAAGGTTAGGGTTCGGGTAAAGTTCTCGCTTCCTAAGGAAGGGCAGCAACGCTAATCTCCTAAGCAAAATACCTCGACAGCATTCGTGTCAGGTCCGCGACATAGGACGGTTTGGTGACAAATCCCTTAGCTCCGAGCGACCGCGTTTCGTCGATGTCGTGCTGTTCACGCGAAGTGGTGTAGATAATGACAGGAACAGTGGCGAGATGGGTCAATTTCCTCACTCGACGAGAAATTGTTTGCCACACATTCGGGGCATCTTCAAGCCCAGGAAGATGACGTCGGGTATGCGTCGTCCGAGATCAGCCAGCAACGTCAGGGCTTCAAGTCCGCTACTGGCAATGGTACACTCTATAGTCGGATCCAAATCCCACAAGGCGAGCGAAAAGATCTCCTGGTCGTCATCATCGTCCTCGACCAGGAAACAAGTCTTTGTGACCATACATTACTCCTTTAAGGACGTGAACCCGGAAAATCCTTCACAATCCTGAGACCAAAACGGAACCAATGTCCAGCGGGGAAAAGTAAATATATGACTTTTAACTAAACCGTCTCGGTTTACACCCAACAATGTCTATCCCGCCGGATGGTCAGAGACTCATCATGTCTTTGAACTTTGCAGCCTGACGGCGGCTCACTTCAACCTTGTCGCCACCTCGTAAGCGAACCATAAGGCCTCCGTTGAACCAAGGCTCTATTCCCTCCACCCAACTAAGGTTAACAATGTGCTTTCGGCTGGCCCGGAAGAACGCCCTCTCGTCAAGCTTTTCGTCGAGCGCGTTTAGGGACTTGTGTATCATCGGTCGGTTGTTGTCGAAGTAAACCTTGATATAGTTTCCATCCGACTCAAAAAGCCGCACGTTTGAAAGGCTGACGAACCAGCACCGGTCGCCGTCCTTGACAAAAACCTGGTCGTTTAGTCCAAGTTTTTTTCCCTGGCCGTTCGTTGACGCGGCTTTGGAGCGTTCCTTTTCAGCCAGTTTCGCTACAGTCTCCGACAGTCTGTCGGCCTGAATTGGCTTCAGGAGATAATCAAGTGCATTGACTTCGAACGCTTTCAGTGCAAATTCATCGTAGGCGGTAGTGAACACCACTAGCGGAACGGAATCCAGCATCTCGAGCAACTGAAAGCCTGTCTTTCCAGGCATCTGTATGTCGAGAAAAAGCAGGTCGGGATTCAACTCATTGATCATCGCGTGTGCTTCGTCGGCGTTCATTGCCTCACCGACGACCTCAATCATCGGGTGGTCCTCCAACAACTTGATCAGTTCCTTGCGCGCCAGGCGCTCATCATCCACGATTAGTGCTCTCATATTTTTCCCGGTGTGGTATAATTAATTCGGTAACGACAAAATTATCGTTTTCATTCACAATCCGAAACGAAGCCTCATCGCCGTATATCAACTTCAGCCGTTGTACCGTATTTTTCAATCCTATGCCTTCCTTCGTTCGTTTTGAACCGTTCAACAAATGTCCGCTGTTTCGTATCTGTACCCTCAACTTGCCTTTCTCCACCAGGGTCTTCAACTGGATGACGCCGCCGGCGGTCAGTTTTGAAATGCCGTGTTTGATCCCGTTCTCGACCAGCGTCTGGATCATCAACGAGGGAACGCGAAAGTCGTATGAGTCGGGATGAATATCGAAGTCCGTCTTTAGCCTTTCTTCGAAGCGGATACTTTCCAACCCAAGATAATCTTTGACGATCTTGAGTTCCTCTTCAAACTTCGTCAGGCCCTTCTTCTCCGAAGCCAGCGAACTCCTGAGGATCGTTGAAAGTTGGTTGATCGCCAGCTTGGATTTCGCCGGGTTTTCATCCACCAATGCGCGAATACTATTGAGTGAGTTAAAAATAAAATGCGGATTGAGCTGGGACTTCAGGTTGTTCAACTCGATCTGCACCATGGAGGCCTCGTACTTCAGCGCCTTGTTGTACTGGTCGAAATAGTGATAGGTAAAGTACAGGACGGACCAAATGAAAAATATGACCGCGTAAACGAGTGAAAGCCCTCCCACAGACGCAGGGTCGAGAGCCCGCTGGTCAAAGTTACCCAGCAGAAAACTGATGGGCACGCGCAGGAAGTAAACCACGATGCCCATCAGAAACACACTCGCCAGTACGCGCGGCAGCAGCTGCGGCATCGAAAGATTGATCCACGTCCTTTTCCTCACAAATAATCGGAAGACGTGTGTTACGGTAAGGCAGATCAACGCCTCATAAACAAAGAAGATCAGGCTGCTCGTACTGATACTTCCCATTACCACAATACTGGAAATGATCTGAATTCCGGCGTAGAGCAACCAGCCGCCGATCTGCAAGGTCCAGTAAAGTCTTCGTTTTACCACAAGACAAAATTAGCGAATAAAAAAGATTGCGGTTCGACATGAATCGGACCGGTCGGTATTCAGGGTCAAGGCTCAGCGCGCTGGATGAGTTCCTTTCGAGTTCTCGTCCGTTGTAACGCACGCCATGCGGTAGGTTATCGTACAGTGGCACGATTCGGTATGATTTGGTGTAACTGGTAAAATTTGGCAAAACTTTGCACGATTTGGTAAAAATTGGTTTAGTCGCGTAAAGTATTCTTCCCGTTTAGTTCTCGAGTGATCTCGAATCCACCTCGAGAGCAGGTCGGAGATGTATCGTAGAAGTGTCGGGTATTGATCGGGATTCACTCGAGTATCGCCCGAGATTCACTCGAGTATCGCTCGAGATTCACTCGAGAAACTCTCGAGAAACGCTCGAGAAACGCTCGAGAAAACCTCGAGATTGGTTCACTTAGAACGGCCATACCGGGAAAGCACCGCTATTGGCCGGTGTCGTGTCCCGAATCCCTCATGCCAGGTACTTGAACTGCAGCATCCACAGGAACAAGATCGTGGTCCCGATGATCAGGATCCACGTAATGACGACAAAGGGCTTCTTGTAGTTATACAGTTTGGGTTCGAAGGTCAAAGCATTGAAGGCAAAGGCAAGTCCAGCCGCACCGTAAAGCGCAAACTCCCACCAATCGCCGATAATTGCCTGGTAAACGCCAAAGCCGAAAAACAGCGATGCAAAAAGATACTGGCGATTAAGATTCTTCATAACCCATCACACCTTTTGTAACGTTCGCACTGGCTTTCGTTGTTGAAGTTCAGGTTTCAGGAATTTGCCGGTGTAGCTGGACGCATTGGCCGCAACCTGTTCGGGTGTTCCCGTGGCTACAATCTTTCCCCCGGCAGCACCACCCTCCGGACCGAGGTCGATGATGTGGTCCGCGCACTTGATGATGTCCATATTATGCTCGATCACCAGTACGGTGTTGCCCTTATCAACGAGCTTTTGCAACACGTCCAGCAAATGTGCGATATCCTGGAAGTGCAGCCCGGTAGTGGGTTCATCAAGGATGTAAAACGTTTTACCTGTGTCGCGTTTGGAAAGTTCGGTAGCCAGCTTCACCCGTTGCGCCTCGCCACCCGACAGCGTTGTAGCGTGTTGGCCAAGGGAAATATAACCCAACCCTACATCACAAAGGGTCTGAATCTTTCGCAGGATCTTCGGTTGGTTTTCGAAGAATGTCACCGCTTCTTCGACGGTCATGTCCAACACGTCGGCGATAGACTTCCCTTTAAAGCGAACCTCCAGCGTCTCGCGGTTGTAACGCTTTCCTTTACAGGTTTCGCACGGAACGTGAATGTCGGGAAGGAACTCCATCTCGATCAATCGCAGTCCGGCTCCTTCGCAGGTTTCGCAGCGACCGCCTTTTACGTTGAACGAGAACCTGCCGGATTTGTAACCCCGGATCTTTGCCTCGGGCAGCTGCGAAAAGAGATCGCGTATATCGGTAAAGACACCGGTATAGGTCGCGGGATTGGAGCGCGGCGTGCGACCGATCGGAGACTGGTCCACTTCAATGACCTTGTCGAGGTGTTCCAGCCCTTCCACCGTTTTGAAGGGCAGGGGTTCGGTTCGGGAATTATAGAACTGGCGGTTGAGGATGGGGAACAATGTCTCGTGGATCAGCGTGGACTTGCCACTGCCCGATACGCCTGTTACGCACGTGAATGTGCCCAGCGGAATCTTCAGATTGACGTTCTTCAGGTTATTGCCGCTAGCGCCCTTTAGCGTAAGAAATTCACCCTTTCCCTTCCTGCGTTCATCCGGCATGTTGATCGCTAGTTCACCATTCAGGTATTTTGCCGTCGTGCTGTTGTTTTTCAGAAACGCCATTGGTTCCCCTTCCGCCACGACATGTCCTCCATGGCGTCCGGCCCCGGGACCTATATCGAGGATGTAATCACACTCGAGCATCATTTCTTTGTCATGCTCGACAACCACAACCGAATTGCCAAGGTCGCGGAGATCCTTCAAAGCCTTAATGAGTTTTACGTTATCGCGTGCATGCAGACCGATGCTCGGTTCGTCGAGGATGTATAACACGCCTACCAGTTGCGTCCCGATCTGGGTGGCCAAACGTATGCGCTGCGACTCGCCTCCGCTTAATGTTCGGATTGGACGGTTGAGGTGAAGGTAGTCAAGCCCAACATCAAGAAGAAAGCCCAGTCGCTTCCGAATCTCCTTGAGTATTTCGGCAGCGATGATGCGTTGCTTGGTGTCGAGTCGTTTCTCCAGTCCATCGAACCATTTCCAGAGATCGCTGATGCCCAGCATCGATAGTTCGGCGATGTTTTTGCCCGCGATACGGAAATGGAGTGACTCCTTTTTCAGTCGGGCTCCCTCACAGGTCGGACAAGTGCGGATGGCGGTGAAATCCTCCACCCAGCGCTTGATTGCATCGGAACCTTCGTCGCGCTGTTTCTCCAGGAAGTTGATGATCCCTTCGAATTTGGTATTCCACTCAGTGCCCGGGTATTTTACGGACGGGACGCCCACAGGCTCGTCATCGCCATAGAGCAGGACTTGCATCACGTCCTTAGGAATATTTTTGATCGGCGTGCTAAGCGTAAACTTATACCGTTTCAGTATCGCTTCGATCTTTTTGAATATCCAGATGTCGCGGTACTCCCCTAGCGGCAGAATACCCCCACGACTGATGCTTAGATTCCTGTCGGGGATAACAGATTGCTCTGTAATCTCTTCGATTTGTCCGAGGCCATTGCAGTCGGGACACGCGCCGTATGGCGAATTGAACGAGAAGTTGTTCGGTGCTGGTTCATCGTACGACAAACCGGTCTTCGGGTCCATCAGGAACTTGGAGAAATGGTGAACTTTTCCGTTTTCCTCCATCACCATCATCACACCCTTGCCTTCCTTCAACGCCCTGGTGATCGATTGTCCGATGCGTGGACGGTCCTTGGCGTCGGCGACGATACGGTCGACGACAATTTCGATGTCGTGGATCTTGTACCGGTCGACCTGCATTTTGGCGGTGATGTCGAGTACCTCTCCATCGACACGCACTTTCGAATAGCCGGACTTCCGTATCTGCACGAAGAGTTCGCGGTAGTGACCCTTTCGTCCTTTAACGACAGGAGCCAGCAGCACAAGCTTTTTCCCCTTAAAGTTCTTAAGGATACTATCCAGGATTTGGTCTTCCGACTGCCGCACCATACGTTCGCCCGTCAGGTAGGAATAAGCCTCCCCTGCGCGGGCATAGAGCAGGCGCATAAAGTCATAGATTTCGGTAACCGTTCCCACGGTCGACCGCGGATTACGGGAAGTCGTTTTCTGTTCGATGGAAATAACCGGGCTCAGGCCATTGATCTTGTCGACGTCTGGCCGTTCCAGGTTGCCGATGAAGCTCCGGGCATAGGCAGAGAAACTTTCCATGTACCGTCGTTGGCCTTCGGCATAGATTGTGTCGAAAGCAAGCGATGATTTTCCACTGCCACTAATACCGGTGATCACTACGAGTTTGTTCCGTGGGATCGAGACATTGATGTTCTTTAGGTTATGTTCGCGGGCACCGATGACTTCAATCTGTTCGTACCCTGTAAGATCTGGAATTTTAGTCGCGGAGTTCGCTCTGGCCATGGCTGGTAAATATGATCAATACAAAAAAGAAATCCATAAGGTTTCGGGAAATTGAAAGCTTCTTCCGGGGAGGGGCGTTATCTCCTTCGGGAAAAGAAGCCAACCCTCCCCTGCCCGTCCGTTCCGGTTCCGTTGCTTTCCAAAAAACGTGAGCAAAGCGCGACCGAATACGGGCCGCACAAAGTAATTGGTTACGTCCTCAGGAGACAAGAAAACAACATCCCGGGGGACCGACGACCCTCATTCCGGCCGGTCAAAAAATATTTTACCTCCCTCAGCGTTATGGAAATGTTGAGATTCCTGCATCTCGATATACAAACCAAACCTATGAAAACGCTCATTTCCACCCTGATTGTCGGGATTGGCGTCTGTTATTCGGCGTTCTCGTATCCCATTGATCCCCGCCCGTTGAGGAAACTAATTATTGAAAGTGAGTACATCGTCGTCGGCTATGTTGTCAAGGTGGTGGTCCCCGATCCGGCCAAAAATCGGTATCCATCGCACGTTGCCCACATCCGCGTAGATGAGGTATTGCAAGGCGAGATCGGTGACGATGTAATTAAGGTCGGCTTTTCCCCATACGTTATCTGTCCGGCACCCGCGCAATATGAAGAAAACACACACGTCATCGTTTTCCTTGACAGGCACAAACAACAATTCATCACACACGCCATGTCCTACGGCGTCAAGACGCTGGAGCCAGATGAGTTAAATGTCTACAAACCGCGCATACGCGAAATGCAAACGATTCTGGACCTCAAAGACGCCGACGATCGTTTCATTCAAACGGTTGAATGGCTCGTCAAGTGTGTCGAGCATGAAGCCACGCGCTGGGAAGGCGCTTACGAATTGAATCCCGACAGCGACTTCATGTCGTTCTACGCCCGCTCCGAGCTACCGCCTTTCCAATACATACTCACGGCGGAACAAAAGCAAAGGTTAAAGGATGCCATCCTCCACGGCGATAGTCAACAATATGCCAACTTCGGCATCGTCGACCTGGTGTACGCCGGGAACGAGGAGGAGGTGTACGAATACCTGCTCAAGTCATTGAAAAGTCTGCCTGAGAATTCCGCCTGGTTAGCCGGGGAATACATGACACGATTACAACTGAGAAAGAACAACGAGAAGATGGACAAACTGATTGCTGAGTTTGAAAGCGTCGTCTATGAGCTGAACGAGGCCGAAGAGATGAAGCGCATCATCAGCGAATTCATCGCAGTAGCGGAGCGATAACATATACTTCGAGACCCTCTCCAAGACCCGTCCCCCGACGGGCTTTCTTTTTTCGGAGAATGGACCTCCCACACACCACTCGTCCCGCGTTGAACAATATCAATCGCCTCTACTTGCAGCTGGAGTTAGCGGATTGCCCTGGATACGACGTTGAACACCAGGACGCTCGGCGAAACCAAACGCTAATCGTCGTCAATCTCATAAACCCTTCCCGATCCCGGAGCACCGGCACTGGTCAAAACGTACACCTCTCCTTCATTGTCCTGGCCGAATCCGAGCACGAACTCCGCTAGCTCGCCATTGGTCATATTTCTGATCGAAAGTTTTTCATATGGCCAGTCATTGCCAGTTCGATCTGCGGCGAAGACAGCACCGTTCATGCTGCTTGCGTTCTGTGACAAAACACCGAAGATGTATTTGCCACTGAGGAGTGGTACGTGCGTGCCAGCATAAACATAACCCCCTACCGACACGTTGCCGAGTCCATCAGCAGAGTTGCGCGAGTTCGCAAACTCGATCACCGGATCGATCAATTGAACACCATCCGGATCTTCCCCTGGACAATCCGCAGGGGGATTCTCAGGGTCATCGGTGCTGAAGCAGTGGCGGCCTTCTTTTACGTTCCATCCATAGTTGCCACCATTCACGATCACGTTGATCTCTTCATATAGTTCCTGTCCGGCATCAGCAAGGATCATCGTATTATCCGGAGCAAAAGAAAACCGGTATGGGTTCCGCAGTCCGTAGGCATAGATTTCGTCGAGACCATCGCCGTCGACAAAGGGATTACTTGGCGGGATCGCGTAATCATTCTCAGGTGTCACATCGATTCGAAGTATGTTTCCCAACAGGTTTTGTGTGATATCCTGACCGTTGCCTCCCGAGTTGTCCTCATACCAGTCTTCGACGTGCCCTTCCTGATTGTCATCACCTCCGCCGCCGTCGCCAATGGAAATGTAGAGAAATCCATCGGGGCCGAACATCACCGTGCCGGCATTATGGTTTGGCTGGGGATGATCCACGGCCAGTACGATACGTTCCGATGCTTCATCGGCAACATTCGCGTCGCCGGAAACCCGATACTCGGCCACATAGTTGGTGTGGTCCCAACCCGCAGGGCCCCCTGCCTGGAGCGGTCCGGCATAGTAGACGAAGAAACGTCCATTGTTAGCATAGTCGGGATGAAATGCCAGTCCAAGGAGACCGCGCTCATCCGGCGCATTTTCCAGGACAATTTTCTCCTGGATGTCGAGGAACGGCGTCGGTAACTTGTTTCCGTCGCTTATGATGTAAATCTGGCCTGATTGATCCACGACGAACAGCCTGTCGCTATTGTCGGGAGACTCCACCAAGATCACTGGTGAATTGAATCCTTCCGCCACAAGATCGAGTGTTATCTCGTTGTCCGGCCCGTCGCCGTTGCCGTTATTGTCGTCATCATCGCATGCGCCGGTGAGTATCAGCAGCGCGGTAATCATCATGGTGCTGGTGTACTTCATAAGACAAGGTTTATGTTCGTGTCACTACTCGGACGTTCAATCCACTATTTCGTTTCGGATGACGCCACGTTGTTTACAACCATGGACCCATCGACGCCATCGGCATCGCCTTTTCGGGCCGATTATGTTGTCGGCACATGCGGAAATCTTTGTGCCGCGTTAAAGCAGGTGTGTCCTCAAATCTAATCAGCAATACGGCACGGTGAAGTTGGGTCATCGACTATAGACGTTCATTAAACGGTGGATCATTGTAGAATTCGATGGCCAGCATTGGCAAATGGTACGTGAGATTTTGTTTTTTTCTGTTAATTTGGTGAACCAAACCTAAACCTGAAGCAACCATGTCAGCACAAGACCCTTCCCAACCGGAAATGACCGACCAAATCTCCAACGAATTTCTGATTGAAGCGTCTCTTGACCAAATCCGCAGTAGCGCTCATTGGTTCTAACTGGATTGCAGGGTTGTCGATTGTCAATTCCATTCTGTACCTTAACGACGTCTATTTTATCGTAGGATTAGCCATTAGCCTCGTGGTGGTTGGATACATTTACGATTTGACCGGCAGTCAGAATTTCGTGTGGAGCCTTATCACGCCACTGATGTTCGCTCTCCTTGGGTATTTCGCGGCGAAACCTCAGCGTTGGGCATTCATCATTGGCGCGCTCATTTACCTGGGTGACGGCCTGCTCTATCTCTATTTTGAAGAGTGGCTGGCAGCCGGGTTCCACGCATTCGTGCTGTATAACCTGTTTGTCGGATTCCGTGAAATCTCGGAGTACGAGAAGTTGACGCGCAGCGAATTCGGCCAGAACGGTGGAAAATAAACCCGTTTAAGAATATCAAGCTGTCCGTGTTCGAAGCCCATGCGATCCAGGACGGAACGCTAAATGTTTACAGTTCATCCAAACATTTCAACATTCCGGACGATGTATTTGTTACTACGTCATGCAAAGACAACCCGTTTTGATCTTTAAACGTATCAAAGGTCATGACCACAGAACTTCTCCTCCGCTACCTTCATTTTGTCAGCATCTTTGCCATAGCCGGAACGTTGGTGACTGAGTACTTTATGCTAAAAAAGGAGCTCACGCGCGCGGAAATCAACCGTCTCGCACGCATCGATGCGGTTTATGGACTGGCAGCTCTCGCCCTCATCGCCGCTGGTCTTACACTTTGGCTAGGGGGTTTCGGCAAGCCGAGCGTGTATTACTCAAAGAACTGGGTCTTTCATACAAAACTGGGCCTCTTTGCACTAATCGGAATCATCTCAATCTATCCGACGATCTTCTTTCTAAAGAACCGAAAAGGCGATCCCCACGAGAGGGTGGCCATACCCCAGGCCATTCGCTGGTCGCTGCGTACAGAGCTGTTGTTACTCATGATCATTCCGGCGCTTGCAGGTTTGATGGCAAGGGGCATCGGCTTCTTTGGCGGGTAGCGACGAGTTGCGTCCCGAAATTTTCCACAGCGAACGCGGTCTTTTTCGGACGGGTCAATACAGGATAAACGTTGTCCTCATTCTCCCAGCCTGAACGTGTGAACGTATTTCACGATAAACGTTCGATAGTCGGAGAATGGCAGGTAAAGGTCTGACCTTCCATTGTTGTTGAGCGTCTCGTTATATACGACATAAAGGTCGTTGCCGTCGCGTGGATTGTAGCGCAGACGAAAGTTTATAGCGCTGATATCGTTCAATGTGTTCAACTGGACAAACGCGTTGATGCTTAGTCGTACATTGAGGGAGGTCGCTACTTTCAGGCGCGCAACGTGAGCCATGTAGTCCGGCTGGTCGGAGAACACGATTCGGTTGAACTGGTAGAATCCACTTAATGTGAGGTATTTATTGATCGTCCAGATCGGGGTGATCCCACCGGAGAATCGGCCACCGCCGTAAAACGTACCCGTCGTTACTTCAAAAATCGACGAAAGAAAATTTACGGTCGGTGACTGATAGAGAACATTTACGTCGCGATTGATGTAGTTACCAGCGGAAATCACTATGTCGTCATCCAGGTCAAACGCCTCCAGCGTGCGATCGCGGAACTGGTTGTAGGTAATCGTGAGAGAGTTGTTCTTCACCCATTCCATCATAAACGATGGCGCCATCAAAAAGCTTTCAAGCTCACCAGAACTGTTTGTAAAAAAGGCCGTCGCATTCAGGGTCGCAGCGAGGTATCGAAGTTTAGCATTTTCCTTCTTTGTGAACCAGCCCCAGGATACGCGATCGCCGAAGGAACGATAATCGTTTCGCGCCTCAAAGCCGAGGGGTGACGCGTAGTGTTTATCGACCTGTGAGTAACTGAACGAATAGTTCAACCCGATCTGCGAACGGTTTTCCCACATCACGTAGAGTCGTTTGCGGTCAGATAAATCACCAGCGTGTGCGACAGTGTCCTCCCTGTTGTAGGATTGGGCCACATTGATTTTGAGGTAATCGTCCTTAAACAAGTTGATAATCGCATCGGCACCATAGGCGACGCCGGTACTGCCATCGAAATTTGTCCGGGAGGTCAGAATGCCACCGATATAGGAGTTATTCTTTGAGACGCGGCGTCGCAAGCGAAGCACACCCATGTTTTCTGAATCGAGATCGTCGACCCGACGCGACTGCATGTTGAGGATCCCGAGGTCGTAGTTGCCGACACGACCCACCAGGCGGACTCCGCCCCACAGCGGAACGATTTGTCCCTCGTCCAGTCCGATGCGCCGACTGTAGAACATGCGATTGTTTTCCTCAAAACCAAATTCCATGACACTTGAGCGCTCCAGGAAGAAGCGTCTCTTCTCCGGAAAGAACAGCGAAAACCGGCTCAGGTTGACGACCTGGTCATCCGCCTCCACCTGCGCAAAGTCGGTGTTAACCGTGACGTCAAGGTTCAGGTTGTCGGTAAGTGCATGCTGTACATCGAGGCCGGCCTGGATGGTGTTATCATTTTCCCGAATGCGCATGGGCGATGACTCCGTCTCATTGTGGTGATACCCCAGCCGCGACAGCAGGTATGGTGAAGTGAACCAGGGTCGAGCGTTCCGAATACCTTTAAATGTGACGTCAGCAGCCCTGGACGGTTTTGTAAAACTGAAAAATCCCCAGTCGGGCGGAATCGCCGGATAGATATCGAGTTCGCGATCACGCGCGATATAGCGGTAAACGATCATACCCATCTTCACTTCATCGCCCTCACTTTGAAAGCGCAGGCTGCTGAAGGGAATCCGCGCTTCGACCGACCATCCGTTGTCAAGCATTTTCGCTTCTGCAATCCAATAGGAGTTCCACGAAAGATCATAAGGTTCGTCACCTTGCGCATCGTTCTTAATACTTACGTCCGCACGCGAGCCGGTAGGTGTCGAAACGAAAATGAGGCAGTTCTCGTTGTCGTTGTACGTATCGAGAATAAGCGCTACCTGGTCTTGTGTCATCTCCCATTTGTCGCGTTCAAAAAATGGGGCCTGAACGCCGGAGGGGTCGTCATAGCAGACAGCAGAGTAATACAGGTAGCGATCATCATAGGCGACTCTGAATTCCGTGTGAGAATTCTTATGTGGGGAATACACCGGCCAGTGTCCGACAAATGGCAGCGTATCGATCGACGCCCATTCTTCAGGAGTTACATGTCCATCTATAGTTACACTGGTATTGATCCTGGGAATCTCCTGTGCAGATACAACAGCAAATGTGAGGAGAGCAAAGAGGATCAACGTACAGCAGAGAGGGCTCCGGGTAGAACGGAAATGAGGGCGCATTTTGACGTATCCGTTTGTTAAAGATACAAAGAATACGCGACGACGGCCTTGAGTGACAAAACCGAGTTCAGGGATGGTTTACGTAGAGCCCCGACTATGTTTCGCGTCGGGATTGGCCTTGAACTGACCCCGGGAACCCAGGCCTACCCCACCCTCAATGCTTGTTGTTCTATTCCGATACCCAGTCGCCTCAATTGATCCTCGTACAGCTGTTGAGCAACC
>CAZIAG010000048.1:0-13944 GCA_964537375.1 uncultured Roseivirgaceae bacterium | reverse complement strand
TATTGAGCCACACGTGTTCGCCCGAAAATTTACGGTGTGCAAGAACTCCCTCGGTTTTCGCGTCGATGACAACCATGCTCAGCAATCCGGTGGACACGATCTCTTTGCGATAGGTGGTAAGCTTGGCCTTCACCGTGTTGTAAACCGGGATCACCTTGCCGTCGACCTTCGTTTCGCCCACCTTTACGCTGTCTTTGGTAACCGTCTCTTCCTTCTCCTTCAAGGTCATGTTGCCTACGGAGAAGTCGTCGAACTGGATACGCAATATCTGGTCAGCGACGGCCAGTTCCAAATTGCGCGCTTCCTGGGGTGTATAGAATTTCACGAATCCGTCATCCGTAAAATTCTGGTGAAGGTACTCTTCAACGCGATCCTGGAAAAAACCACCGCTCAAGTTATATCTTGCCGGGACAGGAATCTGTTCGAGGATCACCTTGACGGTAGCTTCGAACTTCGCCTTCTGCATGTACTCGATGACATCCCGGTAACCGGGCACGAATGCCTGGGCATCCACAAAGTTATAGTACGCGCGTTTGGCGTCCTCGCGCGTGCCTTTCATAAGCGCGTCTATCCCGGCATTATAACTTTCCTCGGCCGCCTTTTCTTTGAGCGGAGCTATTTCGGCGTAAAACTCTCGCGGCGACGGGATCACGCGCAGACAGCCCGGACACGCCTTTATCTGTTCGTACAGGCTGTTGAGGTTGCTGTACGCCTGAATAGCGTTCTTCCACTTGTAGGGGCTGTTGGAGGCGATCTCGTTTTTCGCCTGCGTGAGGTAGTAATCCACGGCAAGTGGATATGCCTCTCTCAACGTTTGTGCGGATTTTGAGTGATCGGGATTTTGACGAAGACGGCCGACGGACTTCATCACGGCCTCATAGTAATCACCTCGCTCAAAAGCTTGTTTCCCCGAACTGCACGCAGCGATAACTGCGGCCAGGGACCATAACAGTAAACGGTATTTCATAGGCAGGTAATGTGATTTGGCTTAGGGGTATCAAAATGAATGCCCGAATTTACGCCAGAAACTTCATTGTCGGAAGAAATGAAACATATATGATCCCTTACAAAACATACACGTGCAAGCCTCTTTGGGTTTGGGCCGAGGCGATTTTGAACTATATTTAATTCCATGCGCAAGGTATTCACGCTACTGGTCTTGTTTTGTGCAGCGGTCAGTGCCTGCCAGCGGACGACCCACCCAACCTATGATGTCGTCGTTTATGGGGGAACCTCGGCCGGCATCATCGCCGCGTATTCCGCCATCAGGCTTGGTCATTCCGTACTGCTTGTATCCCCGACAAAACACCTTGGTGGCCTTACCACCGGTGGGTTGGGCTATACCGACATCGGCAACAAGTATGCGATCCAGGGGCTGGCACTCGATTTCTACCGCCGCGTGGGTGCGAAGTACGGTGTACTGGAACAGTGGATATTCGAGCCGCACGTTGCCCGCGAAGTTTTTGACGACTACATCCGCAATGGCCAAATTGAAATCATCAGCGACTACTCCATCAACGAGGTGGCGCGCGAAGGCGGGGTCATCCAATCCATAACGATTGCGTCCGTCGACGGAAATGACACGCGGAACGTTTCAGCGAAAGTGTTTATCGATTGTTCGTATGAGGGCGACCTGATGGCAAAGGCCGGCGTGACGTATGTGGTCGGGAGGGAAGCCAACGATCAATACAACGAAACGTATAATGGCGTGCAACTTATGACTGGACACCAGTTTCCCGATGGCGTTGATCCCTACCGTGAAGAGGGAAATCCCGAAAGTGGATTGCTATGGGGAATCAGCGGGGCACCGTTGGCCAAAGAAGGCAGCGGCGACAAGAAGGTGCAAGCCTACAACTTCCGCATTTGCCTCACCGATGACCCGGCAAACCGCGTCGAGATTACACGCCCCGACAACTACGATTCGACGCGATATGAATTGCTGTTGCGCCTCTTCAAGGCACAACCCGACAAGCGCAGGCTGAACGACTATTTCATCTGGAGCCGCATGCCGAACCGAAAGACGGACATCAACAACCGCGGCGGATTTTCTACCGACATGATCGGGATGAACCATACCTATGCGGAGGCGACGACCGAAGAGCGAAGGGCGATCGTGAAGGCCCATGAGGACTACACGAAGGGACTCCTGTGGTTTTACAAAACGGATACGCGTGTACCTGAAGAGTTGCGCACGGAAATGGGGTTATGGGGCTACCCAAAAGATGAGTACACCGACAACGATCATTGGTCGCCACAACTTTACATACGCGAAGCCCGCCGCATGGTTGGCGCTTATGTAATGACCCAGGCCAACTGCGAGGGCAGGGAAGTGGTCGAAGATGGAATCGCGCTGGCCGCCTACACCATGGACTCACACAATTGCCAGCGGTTGGTGATCGTCAAGAACGGACGGGCTATGGTAAAGAATGAAGGCAACGTCGAGATCGGTGGATTTGGTCCGTATCCCATTGCCTATCGTTCGATTACGCCGAAGGAGACGGAATGTCAAAACCTGCTCGTCCCGGTTTGTCTTTCGGCCAGCCATATCGCGTATGGATCGATACGTATGGAGCCTGTGTTTATGGTCCTGGCGCAGTCAGCGGCCGTCGCGGCTTCGCTGGCTATTGCGGAAGACCTGCCCGTTCAGCGTGTTGACGCCGCGCGTATTCAGGCACGCCTCCAACAAGATCCGCTTCTCGACGGTACTCCACCCCAAATCGTCGTAGACAATGAAGACACGGAGCATGTTGATGTCGTTGGCTCATGGCGGACGGAGACCTCCGGAGCATATGGGGCCTCAATGTTCGTCGGGAGGGAAGGGGCGGTCACGTTCAGGCCATCCATTTCAGGAGAAGGTGAATACGACGTCTACGTGTATTATGTCTCGCGGGATGACGGTGCACGGCAAACGAAGGTCTCCGTGTATGACGGAAGAAATTCGGTCGTTGAAATGATCGCGAGGGAGTCTGTTACGGTGGAGGGGCAAACGTCGGGCAAATGGGTTTATGTGGGACATTATCGGCTCGGCGATGGAGCACATGTTGAACTAACCGGTGATGGAGAGGGGGTGGTGGTCGCTGACGCCGTGTTGTTCTTACCCCGAGGAAATTGAAACATTTAGTCTGAGCGCAGGAAATTCTGCAAGCCATGGCACGCCTTTTAACATCCATCGCCATCAGCCTGGGCCGCGGTGCCGTGTTTACGCAGCTCACCCGGTTTGTCAATCCCGAGTTGCTTTCCGCAGGTGTTTTTGCCTCCGGGTTGTTTGCATCAGACCTGCTTGGCCCCGAGACAACAAAGGGCGTGGCTAACGGCATTTTGATCGAGTTTCTTATGCTGCACGCGAATGTCGGCATCGGTGTCGCGACCTTGTTTTCGCCCACGGCGACGGCGCGACGCGCTATGGTGGTGATGACCGGCGGGTTCTATTTCTTGTTTGTGATTGCCATGGCGTTGGGCATGGGCGCCTGGTGGATGATGTTCTGTTTTCTTCTGCTGCTTTGGTCGCGACTGAACGAGCCCTTAAAAGACGGCGGAAAATCCATGAAGAAAGAGATCGTCATCGGTATGCTTCGGTTTTTTATCTACCTGTTCACCGTGGCCGCAGTAGCGGGTATATTGATCGGGCTCGGAAATGACGACGACGAAATCACGATGCTTGCCTGGGGCATGTGTTATTTCCTGGTGTTGTTTCTTTTGCGCAAGAAGATCGAACGCCTTCGCGAAAGCAAAATCTTCAAGTGAGTAATGATGAAAGCCTGGTTTATCGAAGGGATCGTCGACCTTAGCCGGGAACGAACACCCCTGGCATTGCGGGAATGTCCTCAACCGGAACCCCGGGCTGGCGAGGTGCTGTTGCGGGTGCTGTGCTGCGGAGTCTGCCATACCGAGCTCGACGAGATTGAAGGCCGTACACCTCCACCGGTGTTCCCCATAATCCCCGGGCACCAGGTGATCGGTCGCGTGGTGAAGAATGGCGAAGGCGCACAGCGTTTTCGGGAGGGTGACCGCGTCGGTGTTGCCTGGATATTCACGGCTTGCGGCCGTTGCGAATACTGTCAAAAGGGGTTTGAGAATCTTTGTGAGCAATTCCGCGCCACGGGACGCGATGCGCACGGAGGTTACGCGGAGTACATGGTAGTTAATGAGCGATTCGCCTACGCGATCCCTTCTGTCTTCACCGACGCCGAGGCTGCACCCCTGTTGTGTGCGGGCGCCATTGGCTACCGGTCGCTACGACTGGCAAACATCACCGATGGAGACACACTTGGACTCACCGGCTTTGGCGCATCCGGGCACCTGGTCTTGAAAATGGCAATGCATTTGTATCCGGCCTCCGACATATTCGTTTTCGCAAGGAGCCGGGAAGAGCAGGATTTCGCCCGCCTACTTGGCGCCGCCTGGGCGGGCACAGTCGCCGACACACCTCCCTCGCGGATGCATGCAATCATCGATACGACGCCGGTCTGGACGACGGTGGTTGCGTCTCTCGTTCACCTTAAACCGGGAGGACGCCTGGTGATCAACGCAATTCGAAAAGAATCGACTGACCGCGATGCACTTGCCGGCATCGACTACCAGCGGCACCTTTGGATGGAGAAGGAGATTAAATCAGTCGCCAATATTGTGCGGAAGGATGTAGAGGAGTTCCTGTCTCTGGCCGCGTCGATTCATATCCGACCAGAGACGGAACTGTACTTGTTTGACAAGGCTAATGACGCAATCATGGATTTAAAGCACAGGCATGTTAGAGGAGCTAAGGTGTTGGCTGTCTCTCCAGACTGACCAGGGACCAGGGCTCAAAACTCAAGGTCCAGGGGATTAAGGCTGCCGCTGCTTTGTGCCTTCCTGCACCTTATTCCTTAGTTTTGCTCCCTGAATGTCGAAGTGAAAAAATTGACCATGATTACACGTATTTGGCATGGCAGGACGAAGCCGGAAATTGCGGATGAATACCTCGAGTTTCTCCTGACGAAAGGCACCGACGACTACCGGAAGACTGAAGGCAACCGGTCGGTCAGGATATGGCGAAAGAAGGAGAAGGAGGCTTGCCATTTCTGGACGGTGACGGAGTGGGAGAGCATTGAAGCGGTAAAGGCGTTCGCCGGAGAAGATTTTGGCAAAGCCAAGTATTACGAGTTCGACAAGGGAAGGTTATTGGAGTTCGAAGAATACGTCGAGCACTACGAAGATTACGATGTCTCATCATCGTCCGTTCGTGATTTTCGACGTCAGCTCAACCGGCTCATGGATGGAGGCAGCTGGCAGGGGGAAAGCTTTTCCGCGAAGCTGGCGGACGTAACTGAAGAGGAAGCTTTCCGGCAGCCCATGCCAGGTGTTCACTCGATCGCCGAGATCATCTGGCATTGCATCTACTGGAAGACCGTGATCGTGAAGCGGTTGGAGGGCGACAACGACTATCGCGACCGCACTATGGAAACGATGAACTTCTTGCCGGCGGAAGAGCTTAAGGCGAAGGGATGGGATACGCTCAAACGCGAGTTCCATGGAATTACATCAGCGTTTGCTGGGGCTCCTGGATTCAAAGGACGATTCGTTCCTCAGGGAGGTGTACGAGGCCGGGCGCAGCTACGGCTACCTGATGGAAGGAGCAGTGCAACACGATATCTATCACCTGGGACAGATCGGCCTGGTGAAGAGAATGTTGAGAGGGTAGCCAAACCGTTGTCATCCGGCTTGGTGACCCACTCGTCTCTCAACGATTCCACCGGGGGTTGGCACGCGCTGCCCTGAACGTATGGACACTTACCGTGGCGATCGCCAGCCCCAGGGAAACAACACCGGCAATGAGGAACACCACAAACCCGATGTCGGTCTTGTAGGCGAAGTTTTCGAGCCATTGGGTCGCGCAGTAAGCCGTTGACCTTTCTCACACCGATTTCCTTTTGTCGGCTTTCTGTGGTGATACTTTCCACGGCAGGGGAAAAATAGCAAGAGACCGCTTCATTTGCATGAAACGGTCTCTTCGTTAATCTCCTTCCTTGCGCTGGAATTACCCAGATCAAGTTATAACGATATAATCTCAGGTTCCAGAACTTTCGTTCTGATTGACCACTCTTTAGGAGATTAACACCCTCATTGTCGTAAAAACCATGCCGGGGGAGGATCGACCGGCGCTTTCGCGCTGGTAACGGTTCGACAAAGCCGCCTTCCCGCAGTGATCCACATGGAGAATGTTCGCCGCAATCAACAGTGTAGAGCGATTGCCCTTAATGCTGATATTGTCGCCGTTGGCTTGGATGACAAAATTCAGCCGTTTAACTTCGATTGGAAAGTTCCGATGAGATCCAGGAGAAAATTCCTTCAGACGCTTTCGGCCGGACTTGTCCTGCCGGCCTTTGTAACCAGAACCCAGGCAATGAAAAACGATACGAAAACCGGAGAAGTCCTCCGTGTCGCCATCATGGGACTCGGAAGTTATGGTACACGCGTAGCGGAAGCGATGGTCGACTGCAAACGCGCCAGGTTGACCAGCGTGATCAGCGGGACGCCTGCAAAAATCGAGAGGTGGCGAAGCAAGTACAACATTCCCGAGAAGAACTGCTACAATTACGACACCTTCGATGCGATAAAGGACAATCCCGATATCGATGCAGTTTATATTATCACGCCCAATGCGCTGCATCATTCTCAGGCGTTGCGTGTCGCCAAAGCAGGCAAGCATGTTATTTGTGAAAAGCCGATGGCGGTCAACGCACGTGAAGGACTGGAGATGGTTGAGGCTTGCAGAAAGGCCAACGTAAGGTTGCTGGTCGGATACCGGATGCACTTTGAGCCCAAGACGCTTGAGATTATCCGCCTGCGCGAGGAAGGTGCTTTCGGAAAGATTCTATTTTTCGAAGGGCTCAGCGGATTTCGAATTGGTGAACCCAACCAATGGCGGCTTAAGAAGGAACTTTCAGGCGGAGGCGCGCTGATGGATATCGGCATCTATTCAGTCAATGGGGCCCGCTATATGATCGGGGAAGAACCTGCCTGGGTGACAGCCCAGGAAGTTAAAACCGATCCGGCCAAATTTGGCGATGGCATCGATGAGACGATCACGTTTCAGTTGGGCTTCCCTTCGGGCGCGGTGGCTTCATGCCTGTCGACATACGCTATGAATCACCTCGATCGCTTCTTCCTCAATGGAGAAAAGGGTTTTGCTGAACTTCAGCCGGCCACGGGGTATGGACCCATCATGGGGAGGACGAATCGCGGCGAATTGAAACATCCCCATCAGACCCACCAGACGTTTCAGATGGATGAGATGGCGCAAATTATCCTCGATGGCAAGAAGGCCGTCGTCCCTGTTGACGGTGAAGAAGGACTTCGCGACCTGAAGATCATGGATGCGATTTATGAGGCGGTCCGTTCGGGAAGGAAAGTTTCACTTTGACAAATGCACTCAGGTGTAAATGCGCGATTAATCAATGATCGGGCAAGGAAATGATAATTCGGTCGCCATCCTGACGGACGGGATAGGTGGTGATGGGCTGATTTGCGGGCCCGGCCTTTACTTCTCCCGTCGATACGTTAAACTGTGATCCATGCCAAGGGCATTGCACCGTGCCGCAGATGAGCGCGCCACCTGCAAGGCTTCCGCCGCGATGGGTGCAGTGATCGTCAAAGGCGGCGTAACCATCATCCGTCCTGGCGACAACAACTCTTTTACCGGCGAAGTGAACGAGTTTCATTTGGTTTGCTTTGAGTTCGCCCCTCCTGGCCACCACTACATCGCCATGTTGTTCACCAAAATATTCTTCCTTCCATTTGCCCGCATGTGCGTATCGTATGTCGACGCCGATTTGGTTCCGACAGACCAGTGTGCCACCCATCCAGCCGGCGATTGAAAGGAGGCCCAATGCCGTGAACTCCAGGGCGAGTACGGCCCATATTGATATTTCTTCCTGCCAGCGTAAAAAGACCACAATCCCAAAGACCGCGACGACGGTCACGTTCAAGAGGCCATGGCGCGCACCGCGTTTCTTGCCCGAGCTATTGGGTGGTATTACGTAAAGGAAATCGACAAGTCCGGGGATCGCCGCGGCCAAGGCGGTAATGATGCCGGCTGATGCCAGGTGAAACGCTGTTCTGTCAAAGGCCGGGGTGTCCAGCACGAGGGCCATCAGGTCAAACGCCAGGGTGCCTGTGAAGAAGGCAATGGGGAAGGCAACCAGGATAGGGTGGAGAGGGTGACTTTTTACATGTGCCTTGCTTCTCATGATCTGTCAGCGGAACATCTTAAGCCGCAAAAGATCATGCCCGAACGAATCTATGATTCACCCTCAGCGTACGACGCGCACCGGAAAGGATATCACCGATTCGTTGCCGCTTTTGTCGACAGCAGCCACACCGAAATAGTAATTGTCGATCACGATCCCTTCCAGCGTAAATTCAGAGACGTTGCCGACGTACCGGGAGTGGTCCCAGGTTGGCGAGGTCGTGTCGCGCCAGTAGATCTTATAGCCCGCGACTTCGTTGGCGGGCAATGCTTCCCAAACCAGTTTGGCCGACGGTTGGACTGCGCCGCCGAGTCCGACATTTTGTGGAGCGGGTGGCGCCCAGGCAAGTCCGGCCAGGGTGATTGCATTCACGGCGGTGAGTTTTTTCGCATATTCGAAGTTGACCCCCTCGATGACGTCGCCGTATTCAATGCCGTCCTCCACGCGTATGTCCTGATGTTGCCGGTTGTAGTTTTCGTGCGCTTCCATAATGCGAATGCCCGCATATCCCATATCGTTAAAGGGCTTGTGGTGGCCACCTCGCCCGAACCGATCCAGTCGGTACACCATCATTGGATTCATCTCGGGCATATATTTCCTGACCTGGCCATGAACGTAGCGGGCTAATTGACGTGAGATGCCGTCGACTTCGCCGCCATAGAATCGGCGCATGTTTCGCTGTTGTTCTGTTTCGGTAGGGGGTGTCGGTTCTGAAAAGATGCGGAACGTGCGGTTGTCGATCACACCATCAACGCCTTCAATATTGCCGATCATATCGTTGTTAAGCACACCGATGATATTCCAGCCTTTTTCTTTCGCGTACCGCGCGAGGCCGGCGCCGCCGAAGAGGCCCTGCTCTTCACCCGAGAGGCCGACATAAACGATACTGTGCCTGAACTTGTATTTAGAAAGAACGCGCGCCGCCTCAATAGTGCCCGCCATGCCCGTGGCGTTGTCGTTTGCTCCGGGTGCGTCGGTTTCGAAGTCCATCGTGTTCGATGCCCTGGAGTCGATGTCCCCGGACATGATGATGAAGCTGTTCGGGTAATCCGTTCCTCGTTGAATCGCGACGACGTTGACGACCCAGGCATCGTTAGGAACGCGCCGGTTTCCCTCCTTCGTTACAAAATCTTTCTGGTAAAATACCTCGAGGCATCCGCCACAACCTGAAGAAATCTTTTCGAATTCGGCCTTTATCCAACGACGCGCTGCACCGATTCCCCTCGTGTCGGATGCGGTGTCGGAAAATGTGTTGCGCGTACCGAATCCCGCCAGCGTTCTGATGTCTTTCTCCAATCGTTCGGCGGATACGGCCTCGATGATCTCATATATCCTTAGGTCGGCCTGCGGTGGTACTACGTGCTGAGCACGTCCACACAAGGGGATAAGCGCGGTCAACAAAGCACAGGCGATGGATTGAATTTTCATAGCGTGTCGAATTTTGCGAGGCCAAAGTAAGAAATGTGCCGGAACGTGAGGCGCGCAAATACACGAAAGGCAAGAGGCGAAATGTTTCCGTTGGTCACGATTTTTACCCTGAATCTGGCGTTCGCGAAATAAATGATTAAATTACCCGCGCTAACGAGCCATGGTTGGATTGATCGCCCCCATACTCATTTTTCAGGCGTATTGCGTCTATCACGCCTACAGAAATAGAGCGAGTTCCGGCTGGTACCTGGCGATTCTGCTCCTTCCGCTTATCGGCTGTATTTTCTACCTGTTAAATCATCTTGCCAGGAAAGCGCAGGCCGTGGAAATTCCCGACGACGTGGCCTATTATCAGCAACGCATTATCAAGCTTGAGGACGAGCTACGGTTCAGCGATACGCTTGCGAACAAGGAAAGACTTGCCGATGCGTACGTGGAAGTCGGTCGTTATGGCGATGCCATCGCGCTGTACAAATCATGCTTGTCGGGCTTTATGGCGGATGATCCCGGCCTGCGAACAAAGCTGTTGGGCACGCAGTACCTGAACAGCAACTACGAAGAGGTGGCGAGCCTGGGCGAAGGACTTGAGAAGGAAAAGTCGTTCCGCGACGCGCCCGAAAGGATTGCCTATGCATGGTCGTTACATCATTTGGGAAGGATTGTTGAGGCCGATGCGGTGTCCGCCGACATGGACCGTGCATTTACGAACTATGACCATCGCCTTGAGTACAGCAAGTTTCTGAAGGAGAATGGACGGGACGATAAGGCGAAGGGTGTTGTGGATGCGCTTCTGAACGAGTTGGGACAGATGAAAGGCCCGGAACGTCACTTCTACCGCGACACTATCCGGGATATCAAGGAATTTAATAGCATGCTGGCGCAAGACGTTCAATAGCAGCGAAATAGTGAGCCTGATCGCAAGGGTTCATCGATCGATCCGTTTTCTGAATTTTACTATCTTTCTACGTGAGGATACCCCAATTTTTTCTTGCCCTGGCTTTCCTGGCGGTTTCCCAGACGATGCTGTTTTCACAGGTTCCTACCAAGGGAGAACTGGATCTTCGTGACTGGAATTTTGACACCTACCCGGTTGTCGACCTGAACGGCGAGTGGGCATTTTATTGGCAACAACTCCTGGTCGCGCGTGATTTGAAGGGTCGCGCGCCGACATATGCTCAGCTTTCGATTCCGTGGAGTGAGCAACTGATCGACGGTGACTACCGGCCGCGAAATGGCTTTGCGACATACTATTTGCGTATTCTGGTTTCGGACCTTGACAGTGTCGCCTTTGCGGTTCCCGCCGTATTCAACAGCTATGCCTTTTATGTCAATGATCAATTATTGGCCGAAAGCGGCAAGGTGGGAACCAGTAAGCATAGCATGGTAGCTAAATGGCGGCCCGCGACGGTCAGCTTACCCGTGAACAGCGATACGCTTCACGTCATTTTCCAGATTGTCAATTTCCAGAACACGCGAGGCGGATGTGCCGAGGTCATGCGAATTGGAACCAAGACGCACCTTGAGAGTATGGCATCCATGTTTCATTTCAGCGGGATAACCCTGGTTGTGATCTTTTTTTTGGCGGGTATGTTGGGCCTGGTGATCTATTTTATTTTTCGTACGCGTTCGTTCCTCTTCATAGGCCTGCTGGCGCTCGCATTTACCCTTCGGTTCCTGTTCTCGGATCTTTATTTCTATGAATATTTAGGCATTGACCTGGGATGGGAATGGGTGGCCAGGCTTGAGTACAGTTCGATCCCGCTGATTGTGGCTACGGGCTACTTTTTTATGCGGTCGATCTATCCGCAGGAGTTTAGGAGATGGGCACTGATCGGTCTGGTTGCGCTCAACGGGTCGTTATTTATGGCGACATGGGTTGTTCCTTCGAGTGTATTTTCCCCGCTGCTCATTGTTCTTCAGTTCGCGGCCCTAACGATGTTATTATATTCCCTCTACACAATTTTGAATGCGTTGATCTTTGGGCGTAAGGGCGCCTGGCTGTCGGTTGCTGGTGCGTTGATTTTTACGCTGGTGGGTGTGTACAACGTGTATGCATTCCTCACCCTGGCCGATCTTAACAGAACCATCATACACATAGGGTACGCCGCGGCGTTGGTTTTGAATCTGGTATCCCTGCTTTATCGCACTCCTGTACGCCTTCTTTCGGAAGAGCAGGATATATTGCGCTACAGCGATTTTTACAAAGAAGACGCACGTGTTTAGAAGGGCAAAACCGGGAAATTTAAATCTCCCGTTTTTAGTTATCTTTGGCCCTTCACTTATGCTTAAACCTAAAACTATGAGAATCGGAAAAAGATCCGCTCTTATCGGGATGTTCCTGGTTGCTGGTGCTTTCGGCATCGTTTCGTGCGACAAGAAAGCAGAACTCGACCCGCTGTTGAATTACATACCGAACGACGCAGCCGGGGTGCTGGCCGTCGACGTTAAGAGTATGGCGATGAAGAGCGTGAACTTCAAGGATTTTTTCACGCTTGAGAACATGCAAAAATTGTTTTCGGGTGTTGGTAAAAACGACTCTGCCGCTAACGCGCTCACCAATTCCGGGATCGACCTGCTCAGCAAGATGTGGTTTTTCGGCAAGGGTGGCGATCTGGCGGGATATGGGGGCGGGATTTGCAAGTTGTCTGATGCCGCGAAATTCGAAGCCTTTCTCCGCGAAACGTCACCTACACTCACGTATGGCACATCTGGGCCGTTCAAGCTGGCCGTTGACGAAAAGAAAAACCTTGCCATCGGATGGGACAACGACAAGGTGATTTTCACGGTAAGCAAAAGCGACGTCGCAGAGCAATTCAATCATATTGCGAACCTTTCCAACACGGAGACCCTTGTCGCTAACAATAAGGCGTTCAGGGACGTGATGGCCCAGGGTGGGGATGTCTCGGTTTGGCTGGATATGGAAAAGCTGCAGAAGTTCGCCCCGGATAATCCTTCGATGCCTACGCCGGCAATCAACTTCAAGGACTGTTATATCTCAGCCGTCTGTCACTTTGAGGACGGGGAGATTGTGATCAATAGTGCCTATGCGGTCAACGACGAAGTGGCCCGACAGGTATCATTTATGAATGCTTCGATCGGCGATAACGTTGTGGGCGCGCTCCCCGGAGGAGATGGCCTGATCGGTTTGGTGGGCGTTGGCATAGACATGAAAGCGTTGTATGCCTACCTCGAGGAAAATCAACTTACAGCAGGGGTGGGTGAATCGGTGAATCAAATGACCGGCCTGACGATGGACGAGCTCGTGGGAATCTTTACGGGAGAGTTTGGTGCAACGGTCAATGGCGTGATCATGGTGGACACGGAAGTATATGATTGGGCAACGGGTGATGTTGTGACGCGTAAACAGCCCTCGATCGACTATTGCGCCGTTGTCGGTATCGCCAATAACGATAACCTGAAAAAGATCCTGGAGAAATTCACCGAACAGGGCATGCTGATGCAGGGCGAAGGCGAGGGGCACTATACGGTGCAAGACCTGTCCATCGTTGAAAGGGATGGTTTGCTGCTCATCGCAGGCAAGGGTGCTTCACAGGCGTTTATCACGACTGGCCAGGGCGAGGGATTGAATGATGAGTTGAGCGGCTTGCTTAAGAAGAACGCCAGCACCATGTATGTAAACTTTACTCATTTCCCGACCGAATTGTTTGAAGGAAATGCGATGGCGTCAAAGGCATTTTCCAATCCGGAGGTTGAGGAGCTCATTGCCACTTCGACGCCGATTGAGGATAATGTGAGCAAAGGAAAGATCGTACTCCGGTTTCGCGAGAAAGGCGTGAACAGCCTGGTTACGCTCGGCCGGATCGCGCAGGAATACCGCGATGAATTGAACGGGGCAGTAGTTGCGGCGGCGGAGGCCGCTCAGGAACAAGGCGTCGTGAATTAGTGGCCGCAATTTCGTGGCGGTCATCTTCGATGTGAACATGAATTGATGAATTTGGGATTATTTCATGTAACCCCGGCACCGCTTGCCGGGGTTATTGATTCTCATACGGAAGTCTGGAATCGTGAGTGTGCCTTTCAGCAGGGAAAAAAGTATATCCTGGAGGCGCCATCGGGTAAGGGAAAATCAACCTGTATTCATTGCCTTTACGGACTTCGCGACGACTACACCGGGTCTGTTCGGGTTGACGATCGCGACGTACGCGACCTGTCATCCGACGAGTGGTCGGAACTGCGCCGCGAGAACATATCGATTGTATTTCAGGACCTGCGACTTTTTCTTCACCTCAATGGAATGGATAACCTGCTCGTGAAGGCCGCGCTGTACGAG
>CAZIAG010000047.1:0-14030 GCA_964537375.1 uncultured Roseivirgaceae bacterium | reverse complement strand
CGGCCGTGTATGCGTGCGGCGAGAGTCCCGGCTCACGAATTGAGGTGGAGGTATCGAATACAGGCGCGTGTGGAGGTGGTGGAGGACCCGGTGGACCGGGAGGCACACCAAACTGTGCGGTCTTTACGTCCACAGTGACGGAGGTACGTCCGAGCTGTTCTGGTCAGGACGATGGAGAAATCGCATTAACGCTTACCGGTGGATCACCCAGTCCGAACTACGTCGTTACTTTGTTTGACAGTACAAGTACGCCGGTCTTCTCAAAGGCGGAAATAGTAGCGCCGGGCAACACGCTGGTATTTGACCAACTTTCAGCCGGCAACTATTTCTATCGTATCGACGACGGAGTCAACGTTTGTACGTTGCCTTACAATTTGCCGATGCAGACCACGGTGACGGCAACATTGGATCCATCGAGTGTGACGGACGTTGCTTGTTTCGGGCAACCGACGGGAAGTGCAATCATAAATGCGACGGGCAGTCAGACGGGCGAGTACTATTACTCCGTCGATGGTGCCACGTGGAAACCATTCGTTCCTGGTAACCCGGGACAAATAACGGATCTTCCTCCGTTAGGGCAGTACAATGTTCTGGTTGGGGAAGCACCGTTTGATCCCTGTTATGATACAGTATCCATTACGATCAATAACCTGAATACCGAGATAACGGCCACCTTCGATGTCGTAGCCGCAACCTGTGTGGCCGCGGATGGCGCCATTGAGAATATCGTCGCATCTGGCGGGGCAGGAGGGGGTTATTCCTTCTCGATCACCGGGAACAACTTCCAGGATGAAAACTCGTTCACTGGACTTCCGGGTGGTAACTACGTTCTCAGCGTCAGGGATGCGTCAGGTTGTGAGGCTGACATTCCGGTTACGGTAACATTCCCGGGTTACATCGACGCGACGATCAACAAGTCAAATGCTGATTGTTCGAGTAATGGTGCCAGCGGAGCGATCACCGTTTCGATCACCGATCCCGGGTTGTACGAGGTCGCGGTGAGTACGGACCAGTTCAATACGCCAGCCGATGACGAGTTCCGAAATTACAGCAATCCATTCGTCACCTTTGGGCAGCTCTCTGCGGGCACGTATTACGTGTACATGAGGTCGTCAACCGCGACGTGCCCTACACGCTCGGCACCGGTTGACATCGCCGGGCCGTCACCGGTGTCATTCGAGGTTGAGCCTGAATGTGTAGGATCGGAGCTTTCGCTGATACTCAGCAACATTGTCGCTGATCCTTCAACCCCATTGGAGGTCAGGGTGTATCGCAAACTGACCAGTGAGTTGGTGGAAACGATCCCGATTACCACGTTGCCGCCAACGCGGACCCTGAGATTTGATCACGATGATCACGCATTCCTTTCGCTGCCGGGAGAATACGTGCTCCAAATGACACAGGTGAACATCATCGTGTTTTGCGAGATCACATCGCCGATGATTAACATAATCGTGCCGGAGCCGTTGAACGTTGTTCTCGGCCCGGCTACCGAGTCGCTTCCTGACATGGCAACGGGTACCCTACAGGTTAGTTCCATCAATGGTGGTCTTAATCCGTACTATCTGCGTATCGAACTCGATTCGGCATCCTCTCCGGCGTTGCCGTTCTTCTCGACAGACTTCCAGGAGGTTTTGCCAAACAGCAACCAATTGTTTTCTTACTTGTATAACGGTATCCCGCCGGGACGTTATCTCGTGCAGGTGGCAGATTCCGTTGGTTGCGCCACGCAGGTGACCGCCCGGGTTCCGATGAACACAGAGATATTCATTCCGAATATTTTTACGCCGAATGATGATGGCTCCAACGACGTCTTCTTTATTCGAAATTTGCCGATGGATGAGGGGGCTATGGTGAAATTGACAATCAGCAGCAGATGGGGCAAGACGATCTACTCTACGGACAGTTATAAGAATGATTGGTCAGCGGAAGGGGAAGCGGATGGCATTTACTTCTATCGTCTGCAAATCAACGATTCACCGCCCATTACAGGATGGGTTGAGGTGCTTCGCGGTAAAGCCCCCTGATTCCCTGATTGAAGAATTAGAGGTTCTGCAGAAAAGCCAGTGTGTCGACCTGGTCGGCGTAGTCCCATACCATGGGTGACTGTGCACTTCCAAAGGCCACCCAGCCCGGCGTGCCTTTGCCTACAATGCATTGAATTTTGTTCTTGTCACGCATCAATTTTACGGCCAGGTCGCCATCGTCGATATATCGCTCGTAATAAAGCACGGAAATTGGCGACACAAGACTGCTGCTTTCTTCCGCGAGTACGAAGCCCGTATCCAGAAAGGGAGTGCGATTTACCAACCGAATGGATTTTTGATAGTCGTAGTTGTTGTGATACTTATGATGATCAAGTACATGGGCGTAGGAAGTCCATGTTCCGAAGAGTTGTTGCATGTCAAATGTTTGAGGTACGAACACTTTTGACACGTTGCGGCATCCGAGCCCGTAGTAGGTAAACACATCTTCTCCCAGCAAGCGAAGCTCATCAGTGTTTTCATTTCCCAACAAAACCGCACAGGAGGTCCGGTTTTTTCTGATAATGTGCGGGTATTTGCCAAAGTAATAATCAAAATAACGTGCGGAGTTGTCACTCCCCGTCGCGATAACAGCGTCGAAATCTTTCAGACGTTCGACGAACGACACACGCCCGGCCATTCTGGGCTCGGCTTCAATGAGTAGATTGACAACATACTTAAGCAGTACGGTGTCTTTTGAGCTGGGACGAATCTGAGCATTGTGCCCGCTGATCAGGACTGAAAGAACGTCGTGAAAGCCGACGAGCGGGATGTTCCCTGCAGTGACAATGCCTATTGTGCGTACGGGGTCGGGGCTCAATGCGTAATCGGAAGTCCACTGTCGCAGGGCCTGGGGTTCGAGGTATCGCTTAATGCCCTGCAATGCGGTTTGCACGCTTTGCAAGGTAAACCACGCGTTGTCGGCCATGGCTTTGGTGGTGATGAGACTCAATTCTCCTTCATCGATTGCATTGAGCCGATTTGCCAGTTTTTCGAACGCTTCTATCCTTTCCTCTGTTCTCATGTACACGGTCATTTCCCTTTTCTTTTGAGGGAATGTATTTTGAAGGTATTTTTGCGTAACACAAATCCAAAAGTAGAAAAAGCATGGCAATAATGATCACGGACGAGTGCATCAACTGCGGTGCATGCGAGCCGGAATGCCCGAACACAGCCATCTACGAGGGTGCCAGGGAGTGGAATTGGTCGGGCGGTACTAAGCTGGAGAAAGTTGAATTGGAGGACGGGACGGTCGTTGATGCCAACGCACCACAGCCACCCGTGTCTAATGAATTCTATTATATCGTTTCAGGCAAGTGTACCGAATGCACGGGCTTTCACGAGGAGCCACAGTGTGCAGCAGTTTGCCCGGTCGACTGTTGCGTTCCTGATCCTGACTACGTGGAAACCAAGGAAGAGTTGCTTGCGAAGAAAGCATGGCTTCACCAGGAAGTCGAAGAAAACCAAGGCTAAGGAATCGTTGTGGAGCCGCTGAGCTGGGCGTCTCTTTTATCTCATTTTTGTCCGTTTTATCAGGTAGGTTTGCAGGATGGTATTGAAGTCTGACTGCACGTCAGCTTCTACAAAGTCGATCTTGTATTGGTTACACCGCATCTTGAGGCTACGGTGGAATCGGGCGCTTTCGGCGCGATAATGGGTCTTGATGTCGCCCGGATTTAATTTGATCTTTTCTCCATTCTCGAGGTCGATGAATTCGATTGGCCGGTCCTCAAAATTAAAATCAAGTTCGGTAGCGTGATCCATCACATGAAAGACGATCACTTCGTGTTTGTTGTGTTTCAGGTGCTGTAGCGCTTTAAACACCTCGTCGGGATCTTCCTGGCTGTCAAACATGTCGCTGAAGATTACGACGAGCGACCGTTTATGAATCTTTTCCGCAATTTCGTGAAGGACCTGACCGACTTGCGAGGCTGACGGTTGTGGTTCATTCGCGGCCACCTGGTTAAGGAGAGCAAATACCTTTTCCAGGTGCGTCGGTGTAGACTTAACGGGTGTTAGGGTTTCAATCTTGTCAGAGAAGAGGCAAAGGCCAACGGCGTCGCGCTGGCGGTGCAGGAGATAAGCGATCGCTGATGCCGCGAACACGCTGAACCGGATTTTCGAACGCGACTCCCGCGGATAGAACATGGACGGCGACGCATCCAGGGCGATCAGGCATCGAAGGTTTGTTTCCTCCTCGTAGCGTTTTGTAAACAACCGGTCCGTGCGTGCATAGACTTTCCAATCGATGTGCCGCGTACTTTCGTTGTCATTGTACAGGCGGTGCTCAGCGAATTCTACCGAAAATCCGTGATAGGGAGACTTGTGCAGGCCTGTGATAAACCCCTCGACCAGTTGTCGGGCCAGCAATTCAAGGCTGACATTTTGGTTAATTTCACTTAGTTTGATAATCACGATACCTTGGAAAATGACCCGAATGTGATATTTTCGGGCCTAATTCGATAAAAAGCCCGTGCCGACCAAACTAAAATATTTGACCCATAGTTTGCAATGATTTACCAATATAGTATCTTCGATAGAACCAATAAATAAACCTAACTCTTAAACAGAAGGAAATTGTGGAAGACAATAAGAACAATGGTAGGGACGAAATCTACTCCGCAAAGGTGAAAGCCGGCAAGAGGACGTATTTTTTCGATGTAAAATCCACGCGCTCTAATGACTACTACCTGACCATCACTGAAAGCAAAAAGCGCCTCAAGGACGATGGATTTACCTATGAAAAACACAAGATTTTCCTTTACAAGGAGGATTTCAATAAGTTTATGGAGGCGCTGTCGGGTACGATCAACCATGTGAAGACCGAGTTGATGCCGAACATTGATTTTTCACAATTCGACCAGCCGCAGGAGCGTGAGGAGGCCGAAGCAGCCCCGACGCCCCGAACTACGGAGTTGGACAGCGAACTAAAATGGGATTAAACCTGAAACCTATACCTTGAAAAAGCCTTCGAGTGATCGGGGGCTTTTTTGTTGGGAGGGCTGCCACCAGGGCCTGAAATATCCATAACCCAGGGATCCGCTAAATCCTTTTATATTTGCAGCCTTAAATTTGGCTGTAATTTATCACTATGGCACTTCGATGTGGGATTGTCGGTCTTCCGAATGTGGGTAAGTCAACCCTGTTTAACGCGATATCAAATAACAAGGCTGAAGCGGCCAATTTCCCGTTTTGCACTATTGAGCCGAACGTGGGCATCATTTCGGTCCCGGATCCTCGCCTTACTATACTCGAGGAGCTCGTCCGGCCTCAGCGTGTACTTCCCACCACGATCGAGTTCGTTGACATAGCCGGCCTGGTGAAAGGAGCCAGTCGTGGCGAGGGTCTCGGAAATCAATTTTTGGCCAATATCCGTGAGGTTGATGCCATTGTTCATGTCATCCGTTGTTTTGCGAACGACAATATCGTTCACGTTGCGGGACAGGTGGATCCGGTTGCCGACAAGGAGATCATTGATACCGAGCTGCAGTTGAAGGACCTGGAGTCCGTCGAAAAGAGAATCCAACGGGTGGAGCGGACCGCCAAGAGTGGCGATGCCAAGGCGAAAAAAGAACTGGCAATCCTCGAACGGTACCGGCAGGCGTTGAGCGAGGGCAAGAACGCCCGCGCGGTTGAGGCGGAAGCCGAGGACCAAAAGATCGTTGATGAGCTTCAACTTCTTACCGCAAAGCCGGTAATCTACGTCGCAAATGTCGACGAGGCGTCGATCCACATGGGGAACCAGTACGTTGAGGCACTCAAAAATCTGGTCCAACATGAAAATGCGGAGGTAGTTATCATCTCAGCAGCCATAGAAGCGCAGATTGCCGAATTGGAAAATGAATCTGACAGACAGGAGTTTCTCAAGGAATATGGTCTGGAGGAGTCGGGACTGAACAAGCTGATCCGGGCCTGCTATCACCTTCTGAATTTGATCACCTATTTGACCGCCGGAGAAAAGGAGGTGCGCGCCTGGACAATAGCCCGTGGGTGGAAAGCACCCCAGGCGGCAGGCGTAATTCACTCTGATTTTGAGAAAGGATTTATTCGGGCAGAGGTCATCAAGCTGACTGATTATCAGCAGTATAAGACTGAGCAGGCGTGCAAGGAAGCCGGTAAGGTCGCCATCGAAGGCAAGGAGTACGTTGTAGAGGATGGCGACATCATGCATTTTCGTTTCAATGTGTAAACTTTCCTTACGGGCCGCTTCAAACTTTGTGTTTTTTTCTTAGTTTTATAAACCGCTCAGTTTCAGTCAGAAGCGGGGTGACAGGAGTAGTATTTTTTAGCCCCAAATAAACTTTTTCAGTTTTGAGGACGAGGATCATTTTTTCGCTCAAGAACCGGGGAGCTTATGTTCCGTTCCATCACCAGTACTTGTTGGCGCAGGTCATTAAGGGTTTGCTCGTCTTCGGCCCGGAAAAGTCATATCTCGAGTTTAACCAGTTCAACTTCTCGGGCCTGAAAGGCCAAACGAAGGTCAGCCGGAAGGGGCTCCATTATTATTCTTCAAAAGTGACCCTGGTTTTCGCCTGTTCGGATAAGGCGTTCATGGATTATTTGCTGGCGCGGATATTCGAGCAAAAGGAAATCGTAGTAGGAAACCTGCACTTGGTTCCGGATAGTACGGAAATTGAGGAACCGGTTCAAATTGGAGACGAATCGCGTTTCCTATGCATTTCGCCCGTGGTTTTGATCAAGGCCAGCTTTAATGATGAATCGGCGAAGCGGTTTGTTCCGCCCGATAGCGATGAGTTCTCTGACCTTCTGTATGAGTGCACGTTGGCCAGGATGGAGGCTACAGGCAAGTACACGCCGGAGCAGCTCAGTTCATTTTACAAGTTTCAGTTGGTTCCCGACCGGGAATATATCCAACGGATTCAGAGTTCACACAAGAAGTTCGCGCGGATCTACCCGCTATTCGATAACGACATAAAGTTTGAGGTGCGTGGATATACGTTTCCTTTCACACTTTACGCCGCGCGGGAGGTCCAGCAATACGTATATGATAATGGCCTCGGCTACTTTACCCATAAGGGGTTCGGCATGCTCGACATCGCCAACAACGACTCGATCCATCGAACGGCGGAGCAGGAAATGAGTTACGCTTAACGAGGGTTCCGCCGAATCTTCAGGTATCCAACCAACAGATCCGCATTTGGACGGAACGGTCGGTAGTACACCAGGATCTCATACTCGTTTTCCGTTTCAAAATGACTTCCCTCCAGATGCCATGGCGGCAGACTGGCCGACTTGACGATATATTGGTAATCATACCACCCTTGTTTAAGGAGCAGCCGCGCTTGATATTCCTGTTTGACGCTGTCGTACGTCATTAGGTTTTCGTCGTCGAGATTCCAGTAATTCAATTCGCCGGCCACAAACACTGAACCCGGAAGAGGTTTTGAGGCCAGCGTAAAGTTGACCCACGCATAATTTGAAAAGAGCGCATTGCCAAAGTCGAGATTGTCGATAACGAATTTTCCGTTGTAGTCATCGTATTGAGCATAGACCTGCCCTGCTCGGGTTTTGTCCCTCTCGATATATACTTCCATAGGCCGCTTACGTTTATCGACGCTGGCGACATTTCTTCCCGGGGACTGCAGGGATCGAAGGTCGAAAAACCGAAACTCGTTCCCACCTTTGAACATCTTTTCGGGCTCGAAGAATCGGTATTCCATTGTTTTTTCAATTTCCCGAATAAAACTGGGTCGGATATCGGTGGCGAGGTTATCCCATCGATGGTTTTGCCGGATCGTGACGTGGAGATTCTCTATGGGATTGGTCACTTCAATCCGGTCATACTTAATGGTGAAGTTCAGTTGTTGATTCAACGACGCAGCCTGACCGGCACCGACGAGACGCTGCTCATGTTCGAATCCTATTTGGGTATCGTAGACCAGGAAGCGCTTGGTAAGGACAATGTCGTCGCGGTTGCCGTCGCGGTAGATGACGGCCAGGTAGTTTCCCGGCAATTTTACCGGGGGTAAGGCAATGCTATAGTGTACATATGGAATGTGCGTGTCGATGGAAAAGTCGGCCTCGGTGATTGGAAACTCGTTGTACTCTTCCAGAAATTCCAACGGCTGAAGGCCCGATGGAGTCCAGTCGCGATTGCAGTGTAGCAACCGCAAATAGTAGTATTCCTGTTGCGGACGAAGGTCGTCGAATTCGAGGCGAAGGTCCCAATGTCCAATGCGGGTTGCCGCTGGCACGAGATAGGTAGCGGGATCATCCGAAGCCGGCCGAATGACGGCGGTTTTGATTGTTGGCTCATACGCAAAGTCGGTGTAACGAAGCGTTTTAACGGTGTTCTCCCCCGATGAGGAGGTTTGCGAGAGTGGTGTGCAGGATGTGAGTAAACCTATGATTATCAGTAGTTTATTTTTCATAGTTTTGAGTAACCTATGCATTTGACGTTCCAACCATTCCCGTAAAGGTAGGGTCTAAGATGGAAAACGGCGGTACAAATCTGTTCATGCGGAGCGAAGAGGAGCTCATTGAGGGCTGCCGAAAGGCCGACCGAAGCTGTCAAAAGGCTTTGTATGAACGCTATTGCCGAAAAATGATGGCTGTGTGTATGCGATATGCGCGGACCACTGCGGAAGCCGAGGATATCCTGCAGGAGGGGTTCATCAAGGTTTTTAACGGCATCAAGACCTTCAGGGGCGAAAGTAAACTGGAGACCTGGATCACCAGGATCATGGTAAACACTGCCCTTAACCAACAGCGGAGAAAAATGTATCTGTATCCCATGGTGGATGCCGAAGATATCGACCTGCCGGAACAGGATGAGAGTTTTTCCGGGTTGAACTTCTCGCAATTGCTTGAAATGGTCAGATCTCTTCCGCATGGTTGCCAGGTCATTTTTAATCTTTTTGCGATTGAAGGATTCAATCACAAGGAAATAGCGGAGACCCTTGGAATCTCGGAAGGGACTTCCAAATCGCAATACGCAAGGGCTCGGATGCTGCTGCAGGAAAAGCTATTAAAGGAATCATCCTATTATAAGAAATATGGAGAGGGGAAAGTTTGAAGATTCGGTTCGAGAGGTCTTTACCCGCGCGGAGGCGGATCCTGGCGAAAATGTCTGGATCAATATTGAACTTCAGCTGGAAAAAGAAAAAGGTCAGTTGCTGCGCCGCCGGTTGTTTTACTATCAACTGGTTGCCGCTGCATCTGTGCTGATTGCTGTCACGGCTTCGTTCGGGTTGTACTTTTCGGGAGCATGGAACGAAACCCCATCCCTCGTCGCCTCAAATTCGGCTGATGTTCAACATGAAGATCAGGCGACTATTTCGGAACGCGCCGATGAAGGAGGTTTTGCGGATGCGGGAAATAAACTGTCCTCGAGTGAGATAACCGGCTCAAATGAAACGTTGCCGCATCCTTCCGGTGACCGCACGCCGCTTGTGCATCAATCTGAACAGCACGGGAAGCAACGAACAGGTGCGGGGGAATCGGATGGAGTCGCCAGCATGGCAGGGGGATCAGACATGTTGTACGGTACCGCCATTGCCGCTACTGAACGGGAGAAAATGGTTTCCCGCCTTGATCGGGAGCCTGCCACCAAACTCGCAGGCCCCGTCGAGGCGCCATATGAGATAGCTATGCCGATGCAGACGGCGATGGACCCGGTTGTCGAGATGCTCGCGCGTCTTGAGCAGCGGGAACGAGAACTCCGTGAAAGCGACAAGGATGAGACGGGATCGGAATGGGAGAACGTGTGGACATCAGTCGGATTTTCTGCGGGATCATTTTCTGCAACGAATGCCGGGTTGTCTGCACAGCCGGGCAATACGTTTTTGGCTATGAATGCTCCGATTGCGGATCGCGAGGCGAAAGCATCAGGGATGAGTTACTCCATGGGTATCAATTTGGGGACGCGCATCGCAGAACGCTGGGTGTTGCAGGGCGGAGTAAACGTGCTGCAACAGTCATCCGAGTACATGGCGACCAATGCCTTTGTAGAAAACGGAAGCGTCACGAATTTCAGGCCTCCGTCGATGCAGGCGTTGAGGACGTTTAATCTGAACTTCGCAAATACTGGGGGACTGGTTGCGACGGCACCGTACCAGGTGAACAACGACCTCAGGTACCTGACAATCCCGATTCAGGCTGGATATTTGATCGTTAATCGTGATCTCGGCGTGCAATTGAATGCCGGAGTCGCGACAGACGTTTTCCTTGAGAATAGAATCTCGGCCGAAGGGGTCGATCAATCGGAGCCTGAAGTGTTTAAGGCCGGCGACGATGTGCCGTACAAAGGACTCAATTTCAGTGGATTATTCGGTACCGAGATAAGTTATCGCTTCGGCGATCACTACCGAGTATCGATTACGCCCGGGCTGAGGTATCCTTTCACAAGTATTTACAAGACTGAGATGGGTGTGCGTTCCTCACCGCTCACCATGGATGTCGGCCTGCGTTTGAGATATATTTTTGAGTAGGCGTTACAACCGTTCCGTGGCTTGGCGGGTCTAATGAGAAAACGTCCTAAGCCATGGGAATCCTTGAAAGCAAGCTCTCCAAAAAAATCTATGCATTCCTCTACGCACTGGGCTTCGTCGCCTTGTTGCTGGCATTGAGCGTGCTTCTGGAAGGTTGCACTGACGAATGCACCCAAACATCCCGGTACACCTACTTTGAGGCTGTTTATCAAACCCTGGATGAGGTGCGGACTCCCGCGGCTCAAACTGACCCCATGCCGTTGACCTCATTTGGAAAGATGTACCTGAAGGATGGGTGGCTTTTCATTAATCAACCCGGTGAAGGCATTCACGTCATTGATAACCGTAATCCCGCCATACCCATTCAGAAGAGCTTTATAGCGCTTCCGGGTTCGTATGATCTCGCGGCGAAGGGCAACACCCTCTATGCTGACAGCTATGTTGACCTCGTCCTGCTGGATATTTCGGATATGAGCAATATCAAAGAAGTTGGGCGCGTTGAAGAGTTTTTCAGCACATACCACACTGGCGTTTCCTCGAACGGGTTTAGGCTTCTTGATCTGGCTCCCTCTGACAATAAGGTCGTTACTGCGTGGATCGAACGAACGGATTATCACCCAGAATCACCCTGTGATGCGTCCATCCAATGGTGGGGCGGATTTTGGGTACGAGATGCATCAGGTGTAATGATGGAACGAAACGCATTTATGAGCGCAGCTCCATCTCCGGGGAACGGCTCTGGCCCCGGAGTGGGCGGCTCAATGGCTCGCTTCACGATTAGTAAAGACCACCTTTTTGTGCTTGATGGTCCTGATCTCATCAGTGTAGACGTCACCAATGAGCGTATTCCGATTGAACAAAACAGTGCAACGCTGGGTTGGGGCTGCGAGACGGTATTCCCGTATGGCGACCAAATCTTCGTCGGTGCGATGAGCGGTATGCATATTGTCGACGCGACAGACCCGGGTAACCCCACGTTGATCAGCACCTACCAGCACATCTTTGCCTGCGACCCGGTGGTAGTTCAGGGAACGCTGGCCTATGTTACACTTCGCGACGGGACCACTTGCATAAATACGCTCAATCAACTCGAGGTAATCGACATCTCTAACCTGGCGCATCCGAAGACTATCGCAACCTTTCCAATGCACAGGCCGCATGGTCTCGGCATTGACGGAAACACCCTATTCCTCTGCGATGGCGATGCAGGTCTTAAGGTCTACAATGCAGAAGACCCGATGAAGATTGATTCGCGAATGGTGGCACATTACGACGACTTGCACGCTTACGATGTAATTCCTTACCAAGATGTATTGATGTTGATCGGTGAAGACGGCCTCTTCCAATACGATTATTCGAATCCTACAAACATCAAGTTTCTTAGCCAGATCCTCATAGCGGATGCTCCGTAAGATCATCGCCTCGCTCACTGCAGCTTGTTCGTTTATCCTTCTTGGGGTAGATGCGCATGCGGTGGAAGCCGATACGACGAAGTTGCCGCGCGTTCGTTACTTTAACCAATTGCTTGCCGGTCCAATGACCGCCAAGGAACCCTTTGGTCTCTCCGCAAGTACCACTTTGGTACAGGGCGTCCGGATTGGCACGTTTTCAGCGGGAGTAGGTTTGGGTATCGATGCTTATAGGGAATGGCAAACGATACCCGTAAGTACCGTATTGACGCTGGACGTTGCGACCTCTGATAAACTCGCGTTTTATTTACAAATGGCGATTGGGCGCAGTTCCGCCAGGAATCCTGCCCTGGATGACCTGGCTGACCAGGGATGGGCCCGATTCCATTTTGATGGACGTGGAATGTTTAATCCGGCCCTTGGGTTTCGTATTCCCGCCGGGAACTGGCGCTTATATATGGTGGCGGGCTACAAATCTCAACGGGTAATTCTTACGGAGAAGTACAACGGGGGGCACTACACGGAGGTAAAGGACTATAAGTTCGAGCGCTTCTGTCTTCAAATTGGATTTGGCATCAACTAGTTACTCAATTCGTCAATAGAAGTTGCAATGCGCGACCACTCCTCGTTGGCGCGTCTGAGGCGCTCGTCCACCGACCTGAGGGCGTCTTGCGCTTCCTTGGCCCGCGTGCCGTTCGTATAGAGTCCCGGGTCGGCCAGAATCGCTTCGATGCGTGATCGTTCCTGCTCCAAAGAATGGATTTCTTCTTCGACCTTGTGAAGTTCGCGTTGGAGTGTTTTCAGACGATTCGGCTCCGGTGAAGCTGCAGGCTTAGATTCTTTTTTGACCTTTTTCTTTTCGGTTGCTTCAACCGGTTGCTCACTGGCTTGCTTGCGGCGCCAGTACTCGTACTCTTCATACGTTCCAGGATACTCTTTAATCTGTTTGTCTTCAATGTACCAAATCTTGTTGGCGATCTGACTGATAAAGTGGCGGTTGTGGGACACCACCACAAAGCTTCCCTGGTACTGTTGCAGCGCCTGGATGAGGATATTTTCTGAGATGAAGTCCAGGTGGTTCGTCGGTTCATCCAGTAAGAGGAAGTTGGCTTCGGATATCAGCGTTTTTGCGAGAGCCACCCTTGACTTTTCTCCACCCGACAACACTTTGATCTTCTTGAATTGGTCCTCATCGGAAAAGAGAAAGCAACCGAGCACCCCGCGGAGCTCTTGTTCCGTTTTGCCGGACCCGGCCTGTTTTAGTTCTTCAAGTATTTCGTTTTCGAGATGGAGTGCCTCCAACTGGTGCTGAGCATAGAATGCCTGGATAACATTGTAACCTATTATTCGCACGCCATCAATGGGCTCGACACCGGCAAGTATGCGCAACAAGGTGGACTTTCCTTTCCCGTTTGCGCCGATGAGTGCGATCTTGTCCCCTCGTTCTACAGTCGCAGAGGTGTCTTTTAAGATTTCCAATGGGCCATAGGCCTTAGATACGTGATCCAACTTGATAATGTGTCTCCCGGGTTGCTGGCTAAAACGGAAACGAAAATTCACGGCCGCCGTATCGTCCACCACTTCTTCAATGAGGTCCATTTTTTCAAGGGCCTTCATTCTGGATTGTACCTGTCGCGCTTTCGAAGCTTTAGCCCGAAAGCGTTCGATAAACCGCTCCGTTTGTCGAATCTTCTGTTGCTGGTTCTCCCAGGCATTCTGCTGAATCTCTTGTCGGAGTTCCTTTTCTCTGAGGTAGAATGAGTAATTGCCTTCGTATGTGACAAGTTGTTGTTGAGTGACCTCGACGGTTTTATTAATGACATTGTCCAGGAAACGGCGGTCGTGCGAGACGACAATCACCGCTCCATCGTAATTTCGCAAATAGTTCTCGACCCACTCGATTGAAGGGAGGTCGAGGTGGTTGGTGGGCTCATCCAACATCAGGCAGGAAGGTTTCTCAAGGAGCAGTTTCGCCAACATCACGCGCATGCGCCAACCACCGGAGAATTCCTTCAGGGGGCGATGGAGGTCCTTGGTCGAAAATCCAATCCCTTCAAGCACTTCTTCGGCCTTGGCCTGCATGGAATATCCGTCCAAATGCTCAAATTTCTCCTGTAGTTTAGCCAGGCGGTCGACCAGGTCGTCCG
>CAZIAG010000046.1:0-14134 GCA_964537375.1 uncultured Roseivirgaceae bacterium | reverse complement strand
AGATAAAATCATTAAGCGTGGAGTCGAAGACAAAGCCGTAGCGTGCGCCCTGCATCCAGCCCGTCTGCCCTGTATAGATCATTTCAGCCTTATAGCCGGCTTTTTTCATGGCCTGTACCAGGAAACGGGTTGTTGTGCGTTTTCCCATGGCGCAATCCGTGCCGAGGATTGCAATGCGCGGGCATTTTACTTCCTTGATCTTGCCAGTCCAGAAATGCAGTTCGCTGAATTTTTTTGGTTTGCGGACGTCCAGGATTTCCAACCCCTTTTCGGCGGCGAGGTTGGCGAGTTCCGGAATGTCGGATACGTATTCGTGAAGTCCGTTGACAATGTTTAACCCTTGTTCAAGGGCGTCCTTGAGAATTGATTTCAGGTTTGGAGGAATAACACCGCCCTTGGTAGCCACTCCGACGATGCAGTATTTTGCCTTTTCACTTGAATTGGAAAGAAAGTCGTTGATCGAAGCGTAGACGGGGATGTTCTTTTTCCGTCCGTCAATCACCTCTCCGGCATCGCGGCCGGAATGTTTTTCGTCGATGATTCCCAGAATGTTGAAACGTTCTGTTCCGCGAATGAGCCCATGCGCAGTTTTGGCGCTGATGGTGTCAAGGTACCCGCCGGTAAGGACAATCGCATTGTCAGCCATAGTGTGGTTTTTAGAGCGGGCAAAATCGTACAATAAAGTGAGTTTTCAAACAATTTGTGCGCAAACACACCCCGGATTGGCACTAAAAAAGGAATGTGGGAATATCATGCAACTGGCCCAAATTTTGGTAACTTGGTAAAAAGCGCAAGGGCTTATGAAAACCATCGTCTTGATATGCCTTATCGGGTCTTCGTATTCTCTGGCGAAGGCACAATCAATCATCGGTGAATGGCAGCTAGTGAAGGAATCCACGTGCCTGGATGATCAGGTTACCGGGGAGGACGGTACGGAAGCTGAGCTGATGACCGCCATGAAAAGCATGTCGTCGCCGACGCCCCAAATCGTGAAGTTCAAGGAGAAAATGGTGGGGGAAGAGTCGACCCGGATGCTTACGCGAAAGAAACCCGATAACAAGACGAGTTTCCTGTACAAGTTTGACGGCGAACGACTCTGGATACTCGACAAGCGCTCCCAAACAATCACCGAGGCCTTTAACGTGGAAAAAATTTCAGCCGATTCGCTGATTATTTCAAGCGCAAACAGGCCCTGTGAAACCAAATTTTTCGTCCGCTTGAAATAAACGCATTCCGGCGGAACCCTCGAATCGATCGAACCGTTCTTTGTCCTACCTTTGTCATGATGGTGGAAGCGACTGTTAAGCGAGATATCCGAAAGTTAAAACTCGACGACCTTAAGGAATTTTTTGTCCGTCACGGGGATAGGGCCTTCCGTGGTCAACAGGTCTATGAGTGGTTATGGAAAAAATCGGCAAAGGATTTTGGCGAGATGACCAACCTGTCGCTCGCCACACGCGAATTGCTGAACCAGCATTTTACGATCAACCCGATTAAGGTTGACCGATTTCAGCGCAGTGCCGATGGAACGATCAAAAATGCCGTCACTTTGCACGATGGCCTGGTGGTTGAGTCTGTGCTGATACCGGCGGAAAAACGAATCACCGCTTGCGTGTCATCACAGGTCGGCTGCAGCCTGGCGTGCCGCTTTTGCGCCACAGCACGACTCAAGCGAATGAGAAACCTCAGCGCCGATGAGATCTACGACCAGGTGGTCGTCATTAAAGAGCAAAGCGAACTCTTTTTCGGTCGTCCATTGACCAACATCGTTTTTATGGGCATGGGCGAGCCGCTTCTGAACTACGCGAACGTCATGGCGGCCATCGAAAAGATCACGTCGCCGCAGGGCCTGAACATGGCCTCCAAACGTCTGACAGTGTCAACCGTAGGGATTGCAAAGATGATTATGAAAATGGCGGACGACGGAGTAAAGTTCAACCTCGCCGTTTCACTGCACTCCGCCCTCAACCACGTGCGATCATCCATCATGCCCATTAATGAGACAAACACCCTGGAGGACCTTGCTGACGCACTTAGGTATTGGTACAAGAAGACTAAACGCAAGGTCACGTATGAGTATGTGGTGTGGAAGGGACTTAACGACTCACGCGAACATGCGGAGGCATTGCTCAAATTCTGCAAAAATATTCCCTGCAAGGTCAACTTGATTGAATACAACCCGATCGATGACGGGGAATTCCAGCAGGCGGATGAAGAGGCGTTGACTATGTATATGGATTTGCTCGAGCGACACGGGATCACTACCCGTGTTCGCCGAAGCCGCGGCAAGGATATCGATGCGGCCTGCGGACAGCTCGCGAACAAAACCTGACCGGCACACAACTAAACCATCGACCCGAGCGTCTAAAAGGGAAAACCCTTGCATGCGCATCGGGCGATTCCTGCTTTCTTCACTATTCTTATTGTCACCTTGTCTTTCCTGGGCACAGGAAGAGGTGGGCGCGATGGTTATCGACTCCGCGACAATGTTGCCTATTGCCGATGTAAACGTCCGCATCAAAGGCACACAAAGGGTTGTCGCCACTGACGTTCGCGGATATTTTCGAATCGACGCCGCAGACGGAGATACGTTGATGTTTTCGCGCGTCGGCTATCGTCCAAGGGAGGCCGCCGTGAAACAATTGCGCAGCGCACCGGTTGTTTTCATGAAGGAACAAAGGACTCTTTTGAAGCCCATCGAGATTAAGGCTCATGAACGACCGGCATGGCTGCCTCCAATTCCGCCCGAGTCGCCTTGGAAAAATCCTACCCAGGACCAGCGCACCCTGAATACGCCAGGCATCGTCAACGTACAGACCTTCGGTCCCGGGTATGTCTGGAAAGGCGTGTTTTCCCGTCACTCCAAATCAGAGCGCGAAAAACGCAGGTTGAAGGAGTTGCAGACCCAGAGGAGCGATCCCGGTTACGTTGATCTGGTTAATTCCCCGGAAATGAAGGGGCACATCCTAAAAAAGTATGGCATTTCGGAGGATGAATTCTATCGGTTGCTGGCCTTGTTTAATGAAAAGAACAACGTTATGGATCTCATGGAACGGCCTGGCCTGGTGTCGTTGTTGCTGGCCTTTTTTGATGACGCCCTGGGGGACTAACGTTGCTTCTGCTTCTGCATTTTAACGTCTAAACAGTTCTGAACCATGGGTGTCCGGGAAAAGTCTTCGCAAGAAGTGTTTTCCGTCACCGGTCTGGCCCCGATGTAGCTGAAATCGAAGTCGGGGTTACCGGTCATTGGCTAGCTACAAGTTCGAAGCCTTGTTGTTGTTCTAAACTCTAAGCTCCCCGATTCCGCGCAAGCTACGCGGGGCAGGCTTAACTCGTAATTCGTAACTCCCCTTCGACCTTCAAAGCACTGGTGTCCGGGGAAATTTTGGAATCGCCAATGGTCTTCGTTCGTGATCAGAAATCGGCGAACTGTGGGTGCTTTGAAAAATGATGCCCCCACTTTGCGCCAGAGATTTGTCAGCCCCCGTAGGTTCGGTGCCTTTTTCGATCTTTGGCTGACGAAGGGGGCTGCCCGCTGTTCGGCCGAAGGAAAAAATTCAATTCCCAACGTGAACGTGTTGCGTAGGACACGGGGATCGAAAACAGCACCGAACTATGGGGGCGGGGCCTCCCGGCTTGGGGCGATAAAACGGCGGCCTTTGAAGGACCTGATGAACGATGCCGAAACGTGCCCACATCGTCTTGCGAAGACTTTCCCCGGACACTAATGCCTTCAAAGCCCGAACCAGGATTTAAGAGAGACACCGGAGGTATGTATGATTGCAGATTACGCGAGCAAACACGTCTTCTGAGGAGATTCGACCAGGGGACCAAGTCGGGAAATGTCTGGCCAGGCAGCACGTAACCTTTTTAATGAATGAACGTTCATATATAAAAATAGTCCACCGTCCACAGTCGACCGTCGACTGTGGACCATCTCCCATGCCCAAAACCGACAATAAGAAAGCCGCCATCGCGCAAGCCGCGCTCGAGCTGTTTGCCACCCAGGGTTATGCATCGACGCCCGTTAGCCTCATCGCCCGGGCTGCCGGCGTGTCCCAGGGATTGATGTATAACTTCTTTCCTTCCAAGGAAGCGTTGTTGCAGGAACTGGTCAAAGAGGGCAGCGCTGATATTGAACGTTCCATGGAAGTATACACGGCAACCGCTGACCCCCGGGAGGCCATACGAATTCACGTCGAAAAGACCGTTGAAATCATACAGCAAAAGCGACAATTCTGGAGACTGCTACACGCTCTGCGCCTGCAGGGCCTGGTGCTGGAAACGGTGGAAGACCAGTTTCGTGAAATCACCCTAAAGGCGACCACGACGTTCGAGAAAGTTTTTCGCAAACTGGGGATCAGAAATGCTGCATTGGAATCTGTGTTGTTTCTCACTCAGATCGACGGATTGGTGATCCTCTATCTTCAGGACGAATCCACTCCGATTCGCCGCCTGGCCCGACAACTCATTAACCGTTACATCACATGAATACTCAACCGACGTGGGTAGACACTGACCAATACCCATTCTTATCCCACTTCGTCGACATCGATGGAAACCGGATCCATTACGTCGATGAAGGGCACGGCCCGACCATCCTTTTCGTACACGGCACGCCGGAGTGGTCTTTCGGATTTCGACATGCCATCCAGGCGCTACGCAACGATTTTCGTTGCGTTGCCATCGACATGTTGGGTTTCGGGCTCAGCGACAAGCCGGTGAACGGGGACTACACGTGCATGGCTCATGCTGTCCGCCTCAAGAAATTTGTCGATACGCTCGCACTGGAACACGTTTGTATTGTTGCCAACGACTTCGGTGGTGGTATCGCGCTGAGTTACGCTCTCGGTAATCCGTCGAATGTCGATCGTATTGTCTTGTTCAACACTTGGATGCGGTCATTGGCGGAGGACAAACATTTCAGCAGACCAGCCCGAATGATCCGCTCGTGGCTGGGCAGATTCCTGTATCTGCGCCTCAACTTCTCAGTCAATGTGATGATGCCGGCGGCGTACGGCAACAAGCGCTTGTTGACGCGGACCGCGCATCGCCACTACAAACGTGCACTTCCGGCGGGTTCGCGCATGGCGACCTACGTGTTCGCGCGCGAACTGATGGACGCTTCTCCCTGGTGGCAACGTCATTGGGAGCGTCTTGGCGAGTTGGCAGGCAAGCCGTTGCTCTTTCTCTGGGGAATGAAAGATCAATTCATCCCACCAGCAGAGCTGGAGCGTTGGCGTAAAAGGCTACCACAGGCCCGGTACGTCACCTTTGACGACGCCGGACATTTCTTACAGGAAGAAAAGCCGCGTGAATTCGCCAAATTGGTCAGGAACTTTTTAAGTAATGACAACTTGAGGACGTGAACTCGGAAAACGCAGTCGTGGACAGGGTGACCATTACTTTTTGCTGGCGTTAAACAACTTCTCCTTTTCCTCTTTGGTGAGGCTCTCGTACCCTCCCTCAGAAATCTTGTCGAGGATAGCATCAAGTTCATCTTGGGAAACGGATGATTTGCCGGCTTTCCGTCCCGATGTAGTCTGGTAAGCGTCTTTCCGGTATGTTACTTTTACTTTTGGCCGCGGCTTGAAAAGGTCCTTGAACCAATCGAGTGTAGCCGTAATCCAGCTCCCCCAGTTGATACCTGACTGAAGCTGTTTCATATAAAGGAATCCGATAAGCGCTCCGCCGAGATGGGCGATATTGCCGCCGGCATTGTCTCCGATTGAACCTATAAAAGAAAGCAACACGAAAACGGCCGCGATGTACTTTATCCGCACCGGACCGAAAAACAACAGGAAGAAGGTGTACTTAGGTAGCAAGGTCGCTGTAGCGACAACTACTGCGTTTACAGCAGCGGAAGCTCCAACCATTTCGAAATTGAACATCGCTGCACGTTGCATGAAATAGGGAATGGTGTTATGGGCCGCGAGATAGGCAATTCCCCCCGCCAAACCACCGAGGACGTACAGCGCGATGAGCTTGTCGCTTCCCAGGTATTCGACGAACAACCTGCCGAACCAATACAGAATGAGCATATTAAAAAGGATATGGAGCACCTGTACCAGGTTGTGCGTAAACATGTACGTGAGTAGCGTCCACGGCCTCGTAACAAAATCGGCGAACCTTGCGGGAACCGAAAACTGGTTGTGAACCCCGCTGAAGATGTTCTCGAATCCACTGACCGTAAGGATGACCATTGAGATTCCCAGAACAACGTAGACGATAACGTTGATAATGATCAGTTGAACGTGACCATTGTTATACCGATTGAAAGCCTGTTTGAATTCGTCGAGCATTCTCTTATCTCAGTTTTTACGTACCCCGACCCCTCCAAAATTGCAGCAAAATAATCGCTATCACAATACCGCCCAGGTGGGCAAGGTGGGCGACATTATCGCCTTGCTTTGGCATAACACTCGAATAGATCGTCAAACTGCCAAGCACCATTACGAGGTACTTTGCCTTAAACGAAATGGGCAGGAATAGCAACCGCATTTCCATATTTGCGAAAATGACCCCAAATGCTGTCATTACCCCATACACCGCACCTGATGCGCCGGTCATCATCAAAAAATTGCCCGTGTTAAAGAGGAGGACTATCAGCATATTGAAAACCCCCGCCCCGATGCCTGTAATTATGTAAAAAAGCAGGAATCTCTTCTGTCCCCAATACTCCTCCAAAATCGGTGCCATGAAAACAAGGAGCAGCATGTTCCAGAAAATGTGCATAAAATTCCCATGACAAAACATGTAGGTGAACAGCTGGTATGGCCTGAAATATTCCGTTTTTACATTGTACAAGGCCAAATAATACGTAAGGACGTCGTCTGTGACTGCCTGACCAATGAAGACGATCACGTTGATAATGACCAGGTTTTTTACGACGGGCGTGAGGTTAAAGAACATTGTTCAGGTGTATAAGGCTATTGACGGTTGAAATGACTTTGAATTCTAGCGAGGTCAAAAATAATGAAAGTAGGCTTGCCGTCCGGCGAATAGTTCGGCGTCGAGCATGAGAATAATCCTTCGATAAGCGACTGAATTTCTTCCTTCACCAGCCTTTGTCCCCGTTTAATTGCTGCGCGCTTTGCCAATGATCGTGCGAGATTCTCATTGAGCGGGACCGAAAGCTCCGATTGATTTCTCTTAAATTGTTCGACGAGCCCCTCAAACAACTCCTTCTCGTTTCCGCCAGGCAGGTTCGCCGGCGTACCCGTAATGAGCAACGTGTTCTTTCCAAACTCATCGAACCGAAAACCGAGGTTTGTGATCTCCTGGCGGATCTCCATCACAAGCGCAAAGTCGGGTGCACTCAATATCACCGTTTGCGGGAAAAGGCTTTGCTGGCTTTGTGCCGATCCTGACCTCAATTGGCCGAGAAACCGTTCGTAGAGAATTCGTTCGTGAGCAAGTTCCTGTTCGATGACCATTATTCCAGACTTAACGGACCTGACGATGAACTGGTTTTCCAACTGAAAAACCGTCTTTTCGTCAGGCGCTGGATTCTCCTTGTGGCTGTTCAGGGTACTCTCGAAGCGAAGGACCTGCGGCTCGTCGCCTTTTTCTACGGAAGGAGACTCAAACATTTGTTGCCAATTCGAAATGTTCGATTGCTGGATTCCGCGGGTGAACCGCTCTTCGAAGTACACGTCCTTCGATTGAGAGGTGGATTGGCCGAGATTGGAGATCAGGTTGATATTGGAATCAAAATCGATCGTGGGTGAAAGGTTGTGGGCCCCCAGCGCTTGACGAACTGCCGCCCGGACGACGGCGTACACGGCGCGCTCGTCATCGAACTTGATCTCCGTCTTCGTGGGATGGACGTTCACATCGATGTGTTGGGGATCCGTTTCAATAAACAACACATAAAATGGATAACTATTCTCCGGCAGTAATCCCTCGTACGCGTTCATGACGGCATGATGGAGGTAATTGCTGCGAATAAAACGGCGGTTGACAAACAGGAATTGTTCGCCCCGCGTCTTCCGTGTAAAGTCAGGCTTCCCGATGTAGCCCCAAACCCGCACCAGATTGGTTTCCTCTTTGCAAGGAGTAAGCTGTCCCTGGTACGACTTACCAAATAGCCCGACAATCCGCTGACCCAGTTTGGCCGGCCCCAGTTCATAAACATGCTCATCACCTTGAAAAAACGAGTAGCCGATCTCGGGATTGGCGAGGGCCAGTCGATGAAACTCGTCGATGATATGTCTCAACTCGACCGGGTTGGATTTCAAAAAATTGCGTCGAGCCGGAATATTGTAAAATAGGTTTCGCACGCTAATGCTCGTTCCCTTTTCACAGGCGACGGGTTCCTGACGCTTTACGTCGGATCCTTCCACGACCAGCAACGTTCCCAACTCTGAATCCGCGAGGCGTGTCCGCATTTCCATTTGAGAGACGGCAGCAATGGAGGCGAGCGCCTCACCGCGAAAACCCATGGTTTGTATTGTGAAAAGGTCCTCGGCTTTCCTGATCTTTGAAGTCGCGTGGCGCTCCAGGCTCATTCTCGCATCCGTTTCTGACATGCCCTTTCCATTGTCGATCACCTGGATCAGCGCCTTCCCCGCCTCCTTTACGATTACCTGAATATGTGTGGCTCCCGCGTCGATCGAGTTTTCCATCAACTCCTTGACGGCGGATGCAGGCCGCTGCACCACTTCGCCGGCAGCGATCTGGTTTGCAATGGAATCGGGGAGAAGTTGAATCACGTCGGCCATGAGGATGAAGATTCGGTCCGCAAATTAAAGCATTTGCCCAATGGCGCTAACTCTGCTTGCGATTATTCAGGCTGGTGTAATTCTTGCTTCATTTCCGGCCGGCAAGGGCTTGGACGCCTGAATTTCATAACTTCGTGGCAGCATTCGACCTGATTTAGCGGAGTGTCTTTCAAACATGATAAGAAGAATAACGTTTGGTTTGCTGGGAGGCCTGTTGGTGGCGATTTCTTCTATCGCACAAACACCCCGGGACCGATGGGTGGACAGCGTCTACAATACTATGGACGTGTCGGCGCGAATTGGTCAACTTTTTATGCTTTCAGTTTCCCCTGAAGCAGGAGACGATCTTGCTGACGACCTGCCGCGTAGAATTGAAGACGTCCAACCGGGGGGTGTTGTAATAAAAGGAGGGAAGGTTAATCTCCGTGCGTTCACAAGGCATATACAGGCCGCCTCGGCTGTTCCCCTGCTGGTAGCGATGGACGGATTCGTATCGCCGGCCGGTTATGGTGATAGCCTCTTCGCCTTGCCCGCTATTTCAGCTCTTGGCGCCGTTGCAAAAGATTCACTGTTGTATCGAGTGGGCAGTGAAGTCGGTCGGCAGATGCGTGTCGCTGGCATAAACGTCAGTTTTATACCAGCCAATATCCACGGACGTTTTGGTACAGAACCGGGGGAGGCGTTTAGTGGCGCCCCGAACGAAGTGGCCCGGAAAGCATCGGCTTACTGGCGCGGCTTGCAGGAACACGGCATCGTCGGTATCGCCAGGTATTTTCCGGTCCAGAGCCTGACGGTCACCAACGTAGGACGCGATCTTCCGTCCATACGGCTTTCAGTGGATTCGCTTCAGGCCCGCCCGTTCCGGAGATTGTTTCGCGAAGGTATACAAGGTGTCACGCCGGCTTCGATCGATCTTCCGCTCTTTTATCCAAATCGAAAGGCGGCGTTGCGGAATGTGTTTTCCAGTGGGATGTTGTCGGCTTCTTTCACCGGCGATTGGATCCGTAAAAACATGAACTACGACGGCTTGGTCGTCGTCGACGTTGAGAAGATGGTCCGTGGCCATGAAGAGTTCCGAAATGGCGATGCCGAACTCTTCGCGTTCCGCACAGGCAACGATGTGCTCATCACCGCCGATAATATCAATGCAGCAGTTCGAAAGATCAGGCGACTGGTGCGCCGTGAACCTCAATATCAGCGAATGCTGGAGCGCTCCGTGAAAAAGATTCTGGCATTAAAGTATGACGTCGCGCTCGATGTCGTTCCACCAGGCGGTCCCGCGCCTCTGGTTACGACCGATACAAGGGTCTTGCTAGAGGAGCTATTTCGCGCCTCAATCACCGTGGTGGCGAATTCGAATAATGTCCTTCCGGTCCAGACCCTGGAGAACCGAAAGTTCACTTGCATTATCGCGGGCGACTCCATCAAGGGCGCATACTTTTCACGCTACCTGTCGAAGTACGTCCCGATAACGACCATCTACGTTCGGTCGACGACGGATAGCCTTACGATTCGCGAGCCGAGCTTTGGGCAACACATTATTATTGCGGCCTTCTTTCCCACGACAGAGCGTCAAACCATTGAAATGATGTTGCCCCATCTCACAGAGAACGCGATTGATCGCGACGTTGTGGTGTGCGACTTTGGGTCAACGGTCTTTCGTGAATTTGCAGGCCGGTTTAATACAATCATAACCGGTTACTCAGACCACGAGCCAGCCCTGCGTAATGTGGCCCAGGCTGTCTTCGGTGCATTTGCATCTAACGGAACCCTATCGTTCGATTTTGGAAACGTTCGCGCGGGATCAAACATTATTACCCCCGCACTCGGGCGATTGTCTTATTCCTTCCCGGAAGATGCGGGCGTGGACAGCTATACGCTTAATCAAATCGAATCGGTTGCACTCGAGGCCATTTCGCAGAACGCCACACCGGGTTGTCACGTCCTTGTGGCCCGTCGGGGAAAAGTGATCTATGAACGATCCTTTGGTCATCTAACCTACGAAAAGCAGATACCGGTTTCCGAGCAGACCATTTATGATCTTGCTTCGGTGACCAAGGTAGCTGCCACCCTCCAGGCAGTCATGTTCCTCTATGAAAAAGGGTTGATCGATCTCCACAGCAAAGCGTCCTGGTATCTGCCGGAATTGAAAGGCACCAACAAAGAGAATTTTACCATAAAAGATATTCTCACTCACCAGGCGGGTTTGTGGCCGTTCTTGCCTTTTTGGGCGCAAACGATGAAGGATTCGGTCTACATGCCGGAGCTCTATAGTTCGAGTCTTTCGCGAGAGTATTCCCTTGTAGTCGCGGACAATCTCTATGCCTCTCCTTCGATGCGAGACAGCTTATGGAATTGGGTGATCAATTCACGGGTCCGGGAAAAGCCGACGCGTACGCCCTACGATTACCGATACAGCGACTTAGGGTTCTATATTCTTCACAGGCTGGTCGAGAAACTTACTAATCAGCCGATGGAGGATTTCCTTTTTCAGAATTTTTATGAACCGTTGGGCGCCTACACCACCGGTTACAGGCCATTGATCCGGTTTTCGATGGACCGCCTGGCCCCGACGGAAAATGATAAGCTCTTTAGGAAAGCACTCTTGATCGGCACGGTCCATGATCAGGGTGCCGCCATGATGGGGGGCGTCGCCGGCCATGCCGGGTTGTTTAGCACTGCGGCCGATCTTGCCAAGCTGGGCCAAATGTGGCTGCAACAAGGTTGGTATGGGGGGATCCGGTATTTCAGACCCGAGACAATCCAGCTTTTTACAAGTCAGCAGTACGCCACGAGCCGCAGAGGACTCGGTTGGGATAGGTCGACCGGCGATTGGCATGGTCCAACGGGAATTTATGCGTCCCCAAAAACGTTTGGGCATACGGGGTTCACCGGTACCTGTATTTGGGTCGATCCGGAGTTTGACTTAGTCTATATCTTTTTGTCTAATCGGGTGCACCCGGACATGACCAACAACAAGCTCCTGGCCGAGAACATTCGCCCACGTATACAGGACATCATTTACCAGGGAATTTTTAATTATTGTAAGATGCAGCCCTCGCCCGCGGTTGACCCCGAAATGCCGCGTGTCGATTTTATGGGTAAGTCGGAAAATAAAAAATAACTGTCATCGACTATAGGGGTGATGCATCTTAGCATTGTCATGGAACTAACAAAAACACTGTGCAACAGATCAAGATTGGGATCGTTTGTTACCCCACGTTTGGGGGAAGTGGCGTAGTAGCCACGGAGTTGGGAAAGGCCCTTGCCGAGGAAGGCCATCAAATTCACTTCATAACCTACTCGCAGCCAAGCAGGCTGGATTTTCTCAACGAGAACCTCTTCTATCATGAAGTGAATATCCGGTCCTACCCGTTGTTTGACTACGCGCCGTATGAGTTAGCCCTGGCCAGCAAGATGGTTGACGTGGTAAAGAACGAAAAACTGGACTTGTTACACGTGCACTACGCCATACCACACGCCTCGGCCGCGTACATGGCCAAGCAGATTCTCAGGACCCAAGGTATATCGATCCCCGTTGTGACCACTTTGCACGGAACGGATATCACACTGGTGGGAAAGGATGCCTCGTATGAGCCGGTGGTGACGTTCAGTATCAACCAATCCGACGGCGTGACCGCTGTTTCGGAGGATCTGAAGAATGAAACATACCGCTCGTTCCGGATCACCCGGGAAATCCAGGTCATTCCGAACTTCATTGATCTGGAAAAATTCAACAAGCAGAAAAAGGATCATTTCAAAAAAGCGATTTGTCCCAACGACGAGGCGCTGATCGTTCATACGTCGAATTTCAGGAAGGTGAAACGGGTCGGCGATGTCATTCAAATTTTTGCCAATATCCGCGCCGTGCTGCCCGCAAAGTTGTTGATGATCGGCGACGGCCCGGAGCGTGTCAGGGCAGAAGCGCAATGCAGGGACCTCGGGATTTCCGATGATGTCCGTTTCCTGGGTAAGCTTGAAGCGGTCGCCGAAGTATTGTCGGTGGCTGACCTTTTCCTAATGCCCTCTGAAAAGGAAAGTTTCGGTCTGGCCGCTTTGGAAGCGATGGCGTGCGAGGTGCCGGTTATTTCCACCAACACGGGCGGTCTCCCCGAACTTAACGTTCAGGGCGGAACGGGTTTTTTGAGTAATGTTGGTGATATCGAAGACATGACACAGAAATCGTTATTCGTACTAGATAAGGATAACCTTCCCCGGTTCAAACAAAATGCTCTTAACCGGGCAAAGGAATTTGACATTTCCCGTATCCTGCCGCTGTACGAGTCGTATTATCAGCAGGTCCTCGAAAAAACCGCTGCGGGCACTATTACGTAATTTATATTACGGGCCAGGAGATTACCTAACCTATATTAATGTGTGTGAATTAAAATTTACGCAACTGATATGGACGATGTAAAAAACCTGACGAACAAATCGTACACGCCCCATAACAAGGGGACTAAGCAACTTTTCAAAAACCCGATACTCGAAAAACTTTCAAGGACCCATATTTCGATACCCATAACGGTCTTTTTCGTGTATTCGGGCGGGCTTCTCTATTGGAGCATTACCCATACGACGCTTTCGGTGTGGACGACCGTCGCGTTGTTTTTTGCTGGGTTGTTGGCCTTTACGTGGGTGGAGTATATGGTCCATCGATACGTGTTTCACATGCGGACCTATACCAGCTTTCGGGCAAAGCTCCAGTACGTGATGCACGGTGTACATCACGAGTTCCCTAAGGACAAAGATCGCCTTGCGATGCCGCCTTTGTTGAGTATAACGCTTTCGACGGTGTTGCTGCTTTTGTTTAGAGTTGTCATAGGGGATTTCACCTTCGCATTCTTGCCGGGGTTCCTGGTCGGTTATGCGATGTACCTGGCGGTCCATTATATGGTTCACGTATATCCTCCGCCCAGGAATTTTCTGCGAGCGCTCTGGATCAACCACAGCATTCATCACTACAAGGACGGAGACTACGTATTTGGGGTATCCTCTCCGTTGTGGGATTATGTGTACGGAACAATGAGGGATAAGAAGCCCGGGGCCTCCACACAGGTTGCTCGCTGATAAAGAATAAAAAAGCCGCGTTAAGCGGCTTTTTTATTCAAACGTCACGGGTTCTCACATATTTTCTTCAGCAGCCGGTCGCTGTTTCTTGCTGGCGTAAGTAGCACAGGTGTAGTACGAACAAGACGAAAGAACCGAGGCAAGCAGAAATAAGACAATCAAAGATTTCTTCATTTTTTCCATCATTTTTTACCGACAACGCCCCAAATCTAATAAACGCCAAATAAAGAAAATTGTTGTTTCGGCGGAAGTTTATTACACGTAACTTCAAGGACCGCGAAACGGAATGGGTGCCATTGTGGTTATATACTGGCAGGCGCTTTTGATATGTTAGGATACCG
>CAZIAG010000045.1:11921-14172 GCA_964537375.1 uncultured Roseivirgaceae bacterium | reverse complement strand
TGCGTGGTAGTATTGAAGTAAGTCGCTTCGGTCTTGAGGACACTCGGCAATGATGTGGTCAGCCTCGTGAACAACGTGTTTTTCAATATCAATTCGCTCGGCCGGGAACCTGTCATTCTGTCCCTGAAATATTTTTCTAATGTGGCCGAGCGCGTGAAAGGTTATGATAAACGGTATACCAAGCACCCGCTTGATTTCGGAGGCTACCATACCCGACATGAAGAAGTTTGCGTGAACCAGTCTATAGCCCACGTTCTCCGTTCGAATAAGACGGAGGATGTTTTGGGTGAACTCAGGCATGTACGCCAAAAGTCTTTCTTTCTCGACCGGACATTTTGGTCCCGCCGCTAAATGAATGATGCGCACGTCGTTCACCCATGTAATGACTTCGGGCAACTTTTCGTTGTCCCACCGTGTGAAGATATCCACCTGATAGCCCAGGGAGACCAGGTGGCGGGCTAATTCACCGACATAAACGTTTTGTCCGCCGCTATCAACTCCGCCGAGGGAAGCCAAAGGGGAAGCATGTTCGCTGATAAGAGCTATCCTTTTCTTCATATCGTTCATTTGCGTGGTGGTCCGCCGGGAAGGAGGTGGCGACAAAAAATGGATTGAAGAGCCAGTCGTCGTTCACGAAGCCAAAATGTGTAAGGACTTCGCACGTTTGATAAGCAGGCCTTGTCCTTTCTTGGGGTTAGTTGGAGGTTGTTACTTTCAGAGTTCCTGGCGGGTCTCGTTGGATATGTACTCGAGTGAGATCCGTGAACAAGTCGGCGCGTGTGCGGGGTTTGTTGCTTGATCACAACCGAAAATACCAGCTTATTGTTGCAGGTGTAGTACCAGAAATTACTCCTCGTTCGCCTCCTCCTCATTTTTTCCGGTTTTCGTCGATAGCTAGAACCGCTAAAATTTTGGCACCAATCGCCATCCATAATTGCAACCTGTCAGGTCGCGTGATGTTATGCTGACATTGTTCTACACTTCTCCGATGAAGAACTTAATGAATAACCCTGTATGAATGGAAACCATTATGGATCTGAGCGACCTGCAAGAAGGGAAGCCCCTTTAGTATGGGAGTGTATACCCCTTATATTCACCTCCGGGTGCTCATCAGCGGGAACTCGTCTGCTTTACAAAACAGTCCGCCATTTGGCTATGCACGAATTTACGCATAACCAGTCGGTTGTTTAATTGCTAAAGGTGACGACCGGAGAAGAATGTGATTGTTCAAACCGAGTACGGCTGTCCCGAAATGCAGTTCGATTGGCGACAATGGGAGGAGCCGAGAACGCGGTCCAGGTGATCTTGATCATCGCGGTCGGCAGAACGTGCGTATCAGGCAGCTTCAGGTAGTTTTTGCACCGCCGTTTGAGGAATGTATTTGCGGAACCAGCTTTGGATTGTCATTTGCAATACACCAAAGAATGCCTCCTTGAAAATACCCGCCGACATTTTAGATTCTCCCCTCGTGCGGTCGGTAAAGATGATGGGAACTTCAGTGAGGCGGAACCCATACTTCCATGCGAGAAACTTCATTTCGATCTGGAAGGCATAACCGATGAACTTGATTTGGTCAAGGGGAATGGTTTCAAGAACTTCCCTTTTGTAGCAAACAAAACCGGCGGTGGTGTCCCGGATCGGCATGCCCGTGATCAGTCTTACGTAGCTGCTGGCAAAGTAGGAAAGCAGCACCCGTCCGATGGGCCAATTCACCACGTTCACGCCAGTCGCGTAGCGCGATCCGATAGAAAAGTCTGCCCCATCGTCCTTGCAGGCGACATAGAGATTCACAAGGTCCTTTGGATCATGCGAAAAATCTGCGTCCATTTCAAGGATGTAGTCGTAACCACGGTCGACCGCATATCGGAAACCGGCGATATACGCCGTGCCCAAACCCAGTTTACCCGAGCGCTTAAGCAGATGCAATTTCATCTCCCGGCTGTTGTAATATTGTTGAAGGTCTTCAACGATCTGCGCGGTTCCATCTGGTGAGTTGTCGTCTACCACCAGTACATGGAATTCCTTAGGGAGGGCAAATACGGCATCTACAATGGCGCGAATATTCTCCCGTTCCTTGTATGTGGGGATAATTACGATAGCATTACTCATCTCAAATGAATTGGGTTGGGCTCGATGGGTAAAACAAATCTAGGAAAAGAATGGTTTGGAACAACCCGTTTTCGTGACCGAGGTCAATTTTTGGCTGTGCATTACGTAAACGGGAGTCTGGCTGGTTAATTGTTCGTTGTGT
>CAZIAG010000045.1:0-11911 GCA_964537375.1 uncultured Roseivirgaceae bacterium | reverse complement strand
CACAAATCGCTCTGGATGAGGTTTTTGAGTCGTCAGTCTGGAAAAATAGAAAAGCCGTCCCCACGGGGACGGCTTTTTAAGAAATATCTATGGCTTTTTTACGCCGTTGCTAATTCATTCACTGTCTTTGCCACTTGTTGCTGAACCTCGTACGGTACAGGCACAAATTCCACGAAGCGCTGCGTGAAGCTTGCTCTGCCTTGTGACAGCGATCGCAACGAGGTCGAGTAACGGTCGAGTTCCGCGAGCGGTGCGCGCGCCCGGATTATTTGTAGACTGTCTTTGCTGTCCATACCCATGATAATTGCACGCCGGGTTTGCAGGTCGCTCATGATATCCCCCATAACTTCTTCGGGCAACATGATCTCCAGGTCATAAATGGGCTCCAACAACTGGGGCTCCGACCGCATAAACGCGTCTTTAAACGCCATCATTCCGGCGATCTTGAACGAAATATCGTTCGAGTCTACCGGGTGCATTTTTCCATCGAATACACAGACACGGATGTCACGTACATACGACCCGGTGATTGGGCCTTCCTCCATCTTTTCCATCACACCCTTCAGGATCGAAGGGATAAACCGGGCATCGATTACACCGCCCACGATACAATTGTAAAAGGCCAGCTTGCCACCCCATGGCAAATCAATTATTTCCTTTCCACGAACCGTATATTCCGACGGTTCCGGCATTCCCTCTGTGTATGGCTCCACCTTCAGATGCACTTCGGCGAACTGACCCGCTCCACCCGATTGCTTCTTGTGGCGATAGCTGGCTACCGCCGACTTGCGAATAGTCTCTCGGTAAGAGATTCGGGGACTTTCAAACGTAACGTGCAGTTTGTAAACGTTCTCCAGGTACCATTTACACACGGCGAGATGAAGCTGGCCCTGGCCGGATATGATCAATTGTTTTAGTTCTGTGGAATATTCTACCTGAATCGTCGGGTCTTCCTGGTTGATCTTCGCAAGGACTTCGCCTATTTTCTCGTCGTCATTCTTACTTTGTGCGACCACAGCGGTCCTGATGCGCGGCTCCGGGTATTCGATAGGTTGGATGATCACTCCGTGTCCTTTTGCATGCAGCGTTTGATTGGTGGACGTGTCCTTGAGCTTCAACGTGGCACCGATATCGCCCGTAACGAGCTTCTCCACCGGCGTCCTGTTCTTTCCGTCCATGATAAACAGCTGATGTATTTTTTCTGACGCGCCGGTCTGCCCATTTATCAGTTCGCTCCCGGCGGTTATTTCTCCGGAGATGACTTTGAAAAATGACAGCTTCCCCAAATTTGGTTCGAGATGCGACTTGAATACGAATAATACGGCGGGGCCGGAAGGGTCAAAAGGCACCTCGTTGCCGTCCTGAGAAACCTCGGGCTTCGCTTCAAGCGGTGACGGCGCGACATTATCTATGAAACCCATCATCCGGCCACTTCCCATGTTCTTGCGCGCCGACATACAGAAGACCGGAAAAACGTCGTGATGGATCATGCCCAGTTTTAATCCCTCCCTCAATTCATCCTCGTCAAGTGTTCCTTTTTCAAAATATTTCTCCATTAGTTTTTCGTCGTTCTCTGCAGCCTTTTCGACAAGCTCGTTGTGGAGACGATCCGCCTTTTCTTTTTCGCTGTCCGGAATCGGGAGTTTTTTTGGTTTCCCGCCGTCCACCGGAAATTTGTACATCACCATTTTGAGCAGATCGATAATGGCATTGAAGTCTTCGCCCGGGTTGAATGGATACTGCATTTGCGTTACCGCGCTTCCAAAACGATTCTTCAACGATGCGAGCGCGGCATCGAAGTCGGCCTTGGGATGATCGACCTGGTTAATTGCGAAGATGGTAGGTTTGCTGAAACGGTCGATATAGTTCCAGATGAGTTCAGTCCCTACTTCCACACCGTGCTGAGAATTAACCACCATTACGCATGTGTCGGCGACCCGGACAGACGAAATCATTTCTCCGACGAAGTCATCAAATCCTGGTGTGTCGATGATATTGATTTTGTAATCACGCCATTCGGTGTGGAGGGCCGTGGCGAACACGGAATTTCCACGTTCGTGTTCGATCTCGTGATAATCTGAAACAGTGTTCTTACCTTCAACGGTACCTCGCCGGTGAATGATACCGGCTTCGAAAATCATGTCTTCGGCCAGCAACGTTTTGCCGGCCTTAGGCGCCCCCAGCAGGACGACGTTCTTGATGTGCTTTTCATCGTACACTTTCATAACCGTGATGTTTAAATGGTGGAACTGCAGTTCTGTTTCTAAAAATGCCGGCCAGGGTGGTAGCCCGATTCACAGATGAATCCAGACGGCATTTCATAGGCGAGTGGTTTTGTAAATGACAGGAAAGGGAAATGAAGTTAAGGTGAAAAAACGGGAGAGGAAAGGGAATATTTCCGATTTTAAAAAGGGTAAAAAACGGCCTATTTACTGCGATAATAAAGCCGTTTCAGCCGTTGTTCCCGGAATCGTGATACACCGCCGGCCATGAGCCGGATGTTGAAAGCATCACCGCTGAGATTTGTCCCTCCGTCGGGTTTGTAGTTAAGAAAATGGTAGCGCAGTTGTATGCCAATGTAGCCGTGGCCCATGTCTTTAAGGTAGTGGCGATAGCTGATACCCGCCGAGCAGGAGAACGTTCCAACGAAAACGCTGGGTTGGCCGTCTTCCTCGTTCTCGCTGTACATGTTAATGCTTTCATATCCAAGGCCGGTGGTCACCTGAAACGATGATCTGGACGACGAGTAAATCATATATCCCGGTTCCAGGCCAATAAGAAGACTCTTGAAACGGCGCGATGTATAGCTGTTGCCGTCGTCGTCGGTCAGTGTGTACGGGTTCTCTGCACTGAGGAAGGCGAATCCGATGGGCATGTTGACGAGGAAACGTCTTCCCGAGAACCCCCAGACAATTCCAATGACCGGATGATTGCCGACCACGCTCAGGCGCTTCGTAGGGACCCATACGCCTGTAAAGCCGGCGATGTGCGAATCCAAAGTCTTCTGTGCTTTGGCTATCTCGTCGCGATATTGGGAACCCAGCGGGGTGTCTGCATAGGTGGTCTGAAGCGCTGTGTACCAGGGCTCCGGATTCCCGGCATAGAATTCACAGATCAGGTATTGAAGGCTGCCATGGGGTTGTTGCGTTTGCAGTTCCATCGCCACGTTCTTTGTGAACAGATCGAATGTTTCAGCCACTCTTCCGTCGTCTTGCGGATAAAACCAATACGCCGGTCTATACCAGTACTTCCTCTCTTCGTACGCTTCCAACGTCCGATACAAGGTCGGCTCTTCAGTGAAAGTTTTATTTCTGATTGATAGCAGCAACGCCATCCGGTGCGCAGGCTCAGGAACAATGTCACGCCGCGCGTGGTAGTAAACCGGAGTAACGGGCATTGTGGATTCGTCGTATCCACATTTTGCCAGCCAGTACTCCACAAAAAGTTCTACTGAATCGATTTTACCAGCACGGTAATATTCAGGGATCAGTATTTGACAGTTCAGGGCGACGTCTTCGCAACGGATTGCCCTTTGGGTCATGAAGCGATCAAGGTTGGGAACCTGTGCGGCAAGACTTGTCGCGGTGCAAAGCACCAGGGCGATGAGCAGTGATCTCATAGTTGAACCTTCTCACCAAAGATAAAGCAAAAATAAGGCCGGTTGTCGGCGGGTTAGGAGTAGCCCAGCACTTTTAGCATACTTTCGCTGGTTTGCTCCGGGGCGAACAAACGCGTGGAAATCTCGCCATCTTCATTTCGATCGATCAGGACGTGTTTGGGGGCGGGGATCAGGCAATGCTGAATTCCTCCATACCCACCGAGCGATTCCTGGTAAGCTCCAGTGTGGAAAAATCCGATGTACAGCGGCTCCTCATCATTGATCATGGGAAGAAAGACTTCACCGGTGTGCGCCTCGGAGTTATAATAATCCATGCTGTCGCAGGTAAGCCCCCCCATATTGACCTTGTGGTATGGATCGTCCCATTTATTGACAGCCAGTAGAATGTATTTCTGGTTCAAACCCCAGGCGTCGGGAATGTGCGTGATAAATGATCCGTCGATCATATACCAGAGCTCCTTGTCGTTCTGCAACTTCTGATCGATGACCTTGTATAAGATGGCACCACTTTCACCGACCGTGTAGCTCCCAAACTCGGTGAAAATATTCGGCACCGGTACATTGCTCTTGTCGCAAATCCACTTGATGTTCTCAACGATCTGCTCGATCATGTACTTGTAGTCGTACTGGAAAGTGAGCGATGTCTTGATTGGGAACCCGCCCCCAATGTCGATCGAGTCGAGGGTAGGGCAGATCTTCTTCAATTCACAGTATTTGAAGATGAACCTGCTTAACTCACTCCAGTAATAGGCCGTGTCTTTGATTCCCGTGTTGATAAAGAAGTGAAGCATCTTCAGTGATGCCTTTGGACTCTTTTCGATCTTGTCCCGGTAGAAGCCTGTGATGTCGCTGTACCGAATACCCAGGCGCGAGGTATAGAATTCGAATTTCGGCTCTTCGTCGGCAGCCACCCGAATTCCCACCTGATACGGCCCGTTAACCTGCTTCTCATAGTCGTCAATTTCGCCCATCTTGTCGAGTATCGGCATACAATTATGAAAGCCGTCGTTCAGTAGGTCCGCGATGTATTGTGTGTACAACGGCATTTTGAATCCGTTGCACAGGATGTAGGTGTCCTTGGTGATTCGTCCGCGCTCATACAAGGTCCGCACAATCGGAATGTCAAACGCGGATGAGGTCTCTATGTGGACATTCTCGTTCTTCAGGGCCTCCTCGAGCACAAAGGAAAAGTGAGACGATTTAGTACAATAGCAGTATGTATACGTGCCATTGTAACGAAAACGTTCGATTGCGTTGTTGAAGGTTGCCTGTACAAATCGTATGTTTTCGCTGATCTTGGGAAGATACGTCAGCTTGAGCGGAGTACCGTACTGCTTGATGATATCCATAAGTTGAACATCATTAAACAGCAGTTCATGCTCTCTTACTTTAAACTCTTTCTGGGGGAATTCGAAGGTTTGCTCAATCAGCTCCCGGTAGCTCTTCATGTACGGCGTTAATCGTTTGTCCCAAAGACTTAAATGGAACCGCAATTCCCTCACCGTCAGAGAGTTAGTCTGAACGATTAACGGTTGTCAAGCAACGAATAAACGGTTCCAAAGGAGTGCAATATTGGGATAATTTTGCCATCTTTGCAATAATTCAAAATGTATGGTTAGGGACCTGCCCCGCAGCATTTTCCGCGTCTTGCCGCCCGATTTCTAAAGGGCTTGTCTGCCTCGCTGCAACGCCTAACTTTTTACCTTTTGCCTTAACTTTTTAGAATTCTGTCGCCTATGCGCAGCCATTATAAGATAACCAACTATGAAAGAGATCAAGATCATTGAAGTGAAGTCGGAAATCGGGGCCGGTACCCGTGGTGCCAGCCTGGGTGTGGAGGCCGTAAAGATCGCCAGCCTCGATCTCAATTCGGATTTTTTTAAGCAATACGACTCAGTAGAAGTTGAAAACGTAAACGAACTGCTGTTTGACGGTGCCAAGCATGCCTATGCGAAGTTTATCGATGGCGTGCTGATCATGGAAGAGCGTGTCTGCCTTGAAGTATACGAGCAGCTGTTTGACGAATATTTTCCTTTGATCATGGCGGGTGATCATAGCACTGCCTACGGTACGATAGCCGGTATAAAGAAAGCCTATCCGAAGATTCGGTTGGGTGTGATCTGGATTGACGCTCACGCGGATTTCCATACGCCCTTTACGACGCCCTCCGGCAATATGCACGGTATGGCTCTCGCTATGGCATGCGCGATCGACAACCTGGAATGCAAGGTAAACGATCCGCGGGGCGAGACGCTCGACTACTGGGAACAAATCAAGAACGTCGGAATCCCGGGGCCGAAGATTTATCCCGAGGATATTGTGTACATCGCCGTTCGTGACCTCGAGAAGCCGGAGAATTACCTGATCAACAAATACAACGTCAACTTCATTGAGACGGAGGACGTGAAGAAGGTGGGGGCCAGGGCTATCGCGCACAAGGCCCTGGAAATGCTTGATCATTGCGATATGATCTATGTTTCTTTCGATGTCGACAGTATGGATTCGCGTATTTCGACTGGAACGGGTACTCCTGTGCCCAACGGTCTGACCGTCGACGAAGCGAAAGAGCTCAATGCGGAACTTGCAAAAAGCCCGAAGGTCTGTGCATGGGAAATCGTTGAAGTAAATCCTACGCTCGACACGGAAAACCGAATGGCAGAAAGTGCTTTTGAAATTCTTGAGGCAACCACCAAATCCATTGTGAGCAGACCAGTGCTAGCCGAATAATTACTGAAAAACTTCTGCCTGGACTCGTCACTTTTCGACTGACGAGTCTTTTTGTTATTTGTCTCGTGGTGGGCCGCCAAAGTGGCTTGTTGCTTTCGTTAGTCGGGAATGCGTCTGCCGCTTCGTTAGGAGGAAAGTAATTGGCGTGGCGGCCCGAACTTTTACCTGATTTCGTTAATTTCGCCCCCAAAAGTCACAGGTAATAATCAAATCTTTATAACGACCATGAGTCAAAGCAAGCCGATTACTTCCTTCCTGGAGAAACACTTCCTTCATTTCAATGCGGCAACGCTGGTTGATGCGGCAAGAGCCTATAAGTCGCACGTTGAAAGCGGCAAGAAGATGATGATAACCCTTGCCGGTGCAATGAGTACGGGAGAACTCGGTATTTCACTGGCCGAAATGATTCGACAAGACAAAGTCCAGATCATTTCCTGCACCGGAGCCAATCTTGAAGAAGATATCATGAACCTGGTTGCCCACGACTACTATAAGCGGATTCCCAACTACCGCGACCTTACACCCCAGGAAGAATGGGATCTTTTGTCCAAGGGAATGAACCGGGTGACGGATACTTGCATCCCGGAAGAGGAGGCGTTCAGGCGATTGCAGAAACACATCTACCAACTCTGGAAAGAAGCAGACGATAAGGGCGAACGTTATTTGCCGCACGAGTACATGTACAGGATGCTCAACAGTGGAGTGCTGAAGCAGTATTACCAGATAGACCCGAAGAATTCCTGGATGATCGCAGCAGCGGAAAAGAACCTGCCAATCGTCGTGCCGGGATGGGAAGACTCAACCATGGGCAACATCTTTGCGTCTTACTGCGTCACCGGTGAATTGAAGCCAACCACTGTCCGTGGAGGTATCGAATACATGACCTTCCTCGCCGATTGGTATACAAACAACGCCGGATCGGACGGGATCGGATTTTTCCAGATCGGCGGAGGTATCGCCGGTGATTTTCCGATCTGTGTAGTGCCTATGCTGCATCAAGACCTCGAGCGTGATGGCGTGCCGTTCTGGAGCTACTTCTGTCAGATCAGCGATTCGACAACAAGCTATGGTTCCTACTCCGGTGCGGTTCCAAACGAAAAGATCACGTGGGGTAAACTCAGCATCGATACGCCGAAATTCATTATCGAGTCGGACGCGACGATCGTAGCACCCCTGATATTTGCTTACGTGCTGGGATGGTAATGTGGGTATTTCCCTCCTCCGGCCGGCCGAGTGTGAAGCGCTTGGACTTCGCATTATGCTTGTCGAATTTTAACATCGAACAACATGAGCCCTGAATTACTGTTGCGGGAAGCGATTGAACGCGCCACCCTTGACCTTTTCGGACAAAAACCTGATGCTATTCAGCTGCAACCAACCAATCAGGACTTTGAAGGTTCACATACGCTTGTATGTTTTCCGATTACCAGGATATCGCGGAAAAAACCTGAAGAAACAGCGACATTGATCGGCGAACACCTCGTAGCCAACTCAGGGCTTGTTGAGCGCTTTAACGTGGTGAAGGGATTTCTTAACCTGGTCCTCCACGACAAGGTATGGGTAGGACTAATGAAGGATATACTGCAGAATGATTCCTTCGGACAACTGCCGGCCACCGGTGAAGAAATCATGGTTGAATATTCTTCGCCAAACACCAACAAGCCCCTTCACCTCGGGCACCTGCGAAACAATTTTCTCGGTTGGAGCGTGTCGGCCATCCTCGAGGCCAACGGTTACAAGGTTCACCGGGTCCAAATCATCAACGATCGCGGAATTCACATCTGCAAATCGATGGCGGCTTGGACGTTGTATGGAGAGGGAGAGACGCCGGAGTCGAGCGGCATCAAGGGTGACCATCTCGTTGGAAAGTATTACGTCGCATTCGACAAGGCGTTCAAAGCTCAAGTATCCTCGCTGAAGGAAAAAGGATTAAATGATGAAGAGGCAGCGCAGCAAGCGCCTGTGATGCAGTTGGCCAGCGAGATGCTGCGCAAATGGGAGCAACGCGATCCGGAGACACTTCGCCTTTGGGAGATGATGAATGGCTGGGTCTACAAGGGATTCGACGCAACATACCAGCTCATGGGCGTAGGCTTTGACAAGCTCTACTATGAGTCCGAGACTTATCTTCTTGGTAAGGAAGAAGTATTGAAAGGGCTCGAGAAAGGCGTATTCTTCAGGAAGGATGATGGCTCCGTATGGGTCGACCTATCGGCCGAAGGCCTTGACCAGAAGGTTTTGTTGCGGTCCGACGGAACGTCGGTATACATCACGCAAGACATCGGAACGGCGCTACTCAGGTTTCGGGATTTTCCGAATATTTCGGGACAGATATATACCGTGGGGAACGAACAGGAGTATCACTTCAAGGTACTATTCCTGATTCTGGAAAAACTGGGGTTCGCATGGGCAAAACGATGCTATCACCTTTCTTACGGAATGGTTGATCTCCCTTCGGGCAAGATGAAGTCGCGGGAGGGTACCGTAGTTGACGCCGACGACCTGATGGAGGAGATGATCAGGGAAGCCGAAAACCAGACGCGCACGCAGGGTAAGGTGGATGAAATGTCGCCCGAGGAGGCGAATGAGCTGTTCAAAATGATCGGACTTGGTGCATTGAAGTTTTTCCTGTTAAAGGTAGATCCGCGAAAGCGTATGCTGTTCGATCCCAATGAATCGATTCAACTCCAGGGATTCACCGGACCGTTTATTCAGTACACGCATGCCCGAATTCGTGCTATCCTGCGAAAGGCGGAAGAGATGAATATCGCCGTCGATGCCGACGAACTTGATCGCATTGCATCGTTAACCAGCGAAGAGAAGGATGTCTTGCAGGTGCTTCAGGACTATGAGAACAAAATTCGCGAAGCTGCCCGGGAATATTCACCGGCTGTTGTCGCCAATTTCGCGTATGAATTGGCCCGGGAATACAATCAATTTTATCAAAACATCCCTATCTTTAATGAAGCCGACCAGGCAAAACTGAAGGGCCGCATTGCGCTGTCGACGGTGGTTGGACGGACGCTCAAGAGGGCGATGAAGCTGCTGGGTATTGATGTTCCGGAGCGGATGTGACGCCCGACCGCGCGAGTTCTGGCCCGAAACTTTAACCAAAAAGATATCGCTATGAAAACGTCGTTTGTAATCTTAATGGTGTCGCTCTTATTGTCGCCTATGGACTCGATCTATGACTTCAAAATGAATTCGATTGACGGTGAGGAAATCGACTTCAACCGGTACAAGGGAAAAACGCTGCTCATTGTAAACGTGGCGTCGCAATGCGGTTATACCCCGCAGTATGCAGACCTTGAAAAATTGCATGAGAACTACGGCGACAAGGTCGTTGTCCTGGGCTTCCCGGCCAATAACTTCGGGGCGCAGGAACCGGGTTCCAATGCAGAGATCGCTGAGTTTTGTCAGAAGAATTACGGGGTGAAGTTCCAGATGTTTGAAAAAATATCAGTGAAGGGAGAAGATCAGCATCCGCTCTATCAATGGCTGAAAGAGAAAAGCGGTCAGGAGCCCTCGTGGAACTTTTGCAAATACCTCGTCAAACCTGACGGTACCGTGAAGTTTTTCCCGTCGAAGGTTAAACCGCTGGATAGCGAGATCATCAGCGCGCTCTAGTCTATGTAGTTGGTTATGGGACTCCGTTCATGGTTTCGAAGGCTTCTCTTCACACCGGACGGTAGGGTCGCGTCTATCTATGACATCCAAATGAATTCGCTGGATGGCACGCCCATTTCGTTCGATCGGTATCGCGGAAAGACGCTGATGATCGTCAATAATGCGTCGAAGTGCGGCTACACATACCAGTATGCCGGCCTGCAAAAGCTACATAAACAATACGGTGGCCGGATCCTTATCCTTGGATTTCCGGCGAATGATTTCCTTTGGCAGGAGCCCGGAACGAATTCCGACATTGCGTTATTTTGTGAACGAAATTACGGTGTGACATTTCAGATGTTTGAAAAAATATCGGTAAAGGGAAGAAAAAAGCATCCGCTTTATCAGTGGCTGCAAGCCCAAACCGGACAATTGCCCACGTGGAATTTCTGCAAGTACATAGTAGATGCGACTGGGAAGGTCATCGCGTTTTTTGGACCGAAGGTAGACCCGGAGGACCCACAAATAGTAAACCTGATACCGTGAGCAGCGTACGCGTTTGGATACGGGCATTTAGATTGAGAACGCTTCCGCTCGCCGTTTCTTCAATTGCCATGGGGGGATTTCTGGCTGCTGGCGTTGATGCTTTTCGCTGGGATATTTTCCTGCTGTGCGTGATGACGACCGTTCTGCTTCAGGTGCTTTCAAATCTCGCCAACGACTATGGGGATTCGATACATGGTGCCGATAGCGCACACCGTCACGGGCCGTCACGCGCTGTGCAGCTCGGTGCTGTGAGCCGCAGGCAAATGCTCAACGCGGTTGTCCTTTTTACGTTCCTGTCACTGGTCAGCGGAATTGTGCTGTTAATTGTTGCATTTGGATTTGAATGGCGTGCCCTGCTGTTCTTTTTCGCGCTAGGAATTCTCTGCATAATGGCGGCGATCGCGTATACGATTGGCAGACGACCGTATGGCTACGCGGGGCTGGGCGATTTGTCTGTGCTGATCTTCTTCGGATTCGTCGGCGTGCTGGGGTCATATTACCTTTTTACCAAGCGGATAAACGCCATTGAATTTCTCCCCGCTCTCAGCTGTGGCCTGTTTGCCATGGGTGTTCTCAACATCAACAATATTCGCGATATCGAATCCGATCGTAAGGCCGGGAAATTTTCTATCCCGGTCAGGATCGGTCGTGACAATGCCGTAACGTATCACTGGGTACTCCTCGCGACAGGCATTACCGCGACCATCGCATATACGGTAGTTGAGTTCCGATCTGTTTGGCAGCTGTTGTTCCTTGCTGCTGTGCCGCTCTTCATTAGCAATGGTGTTTCCGTTGCGCGTACTTCCAGCAGGGATTTGGACCCATATCTCCGACAAATGGCGTTTTCGGCATTAATATTTGTCGTGCTTTTCGGCCTGGGACTTGTTCTGGCTGCGTGAGTTTTCCGTAATTAGTACTTGAAAGGGGCGAAAAGGAACAATTTTTTTCCTCAAAAGCCCGTTTACCTTAGGTATGAAGAATCTTTTGCACTATGGCTGTGTGGGTGCCCTTGCCATTCTGGCCGGATGTTATCCGGAGCCTGAAACCGTTCCGCTCGTGGACGACCTGGTGGTGGTGACCAATTTTGATCCGGAGACCGAGTTTTCATCATATTCTACCTATACAATTCCGACCGACACCATAGGCTTCATTTCGAATAATTCAAACGATACGATCCTTGTCGCGGCCGAAAGCGGTTACCCGCGTCCTGTGCTCAATGCTCTTCGAGCCGAACTTGATGCCAGGGGCTACACGGAAGTTCCGCAGGGTGAGGATCCGGATATCGGTGTCAAAGTGGTGGTGGTGAACAACCTCGATATCTTCCAGGACTTTGTCTACCCGGGATATGGTTACCCTGGATACTATTACTCCGGATATTATGGTTACGGCGGATGGTATTATCCACCGTACGTG
>CAZIAG010000044.1:0-14175 GCA_964537375.1 uncultured Roseivirgaceae bacterium | reverse complement strand
GTCGTGGAGATTACCCCTTTTGCAAACTACCTGTCGAACTACCTGTATCTCCGCCCTTATGGCGTTACCACTACTGTCCGTGGTGTCTACCCGTATTTCCGTTATCGCCAGACGGACGCATTGTTTGTTGGGGGCGACTTTGCGGGGCACCTTTTCTTGAATGAATTTACGGTGATGCCCAAAGCATCTTTCTTGTGGGCTCGGGACGTGGGAAATGACGATATCTTGCCCTTTGTTCCTCCCAGTCGCTATGAAATATTGCTGCGCTATGACTTGCCATTCGTAAGAGCGCTGCGCGGCCTCTACGTCGAATCAAGCCTTCGCTATATCGACAAGCAGCGGCATGCGCCCCGTGTGTTGACTGTAGAGCAAATAACGGGTTCACCTACGGGTGGCGATCAGGTAACGGGATCACTGTTCGATTTTGCACCACCGCCTGATGGATACACCTTGGTGGACCTTGGTGCCGGCATCTCATTGCAATCCGAAACAAACCGACTTGATCTGAGGATTGCACTTGAGAATCTATTGGACGTTCGGTATCGTGACTACACGAATCGTTTGCGTTATTATGCGGATGAGGTCGGACGCAACTTCGTTATTTCAATGAAATACATTTTCTAGTGAATTCAAAAAAACGGGAATTAGTGATATGAAAAGCTTTCAAAATCTTGTTATCGGACTTTGTTTATTGTTTGGTCCTTTATTTATAAGCGGTTGTGACGAGGATGATCCTGTCCGCGAGAATGCTCCGGAGCTGATCACAAAAGTGACGCTCACTTTTGTTCCGGATGAAGGTGGAACGCCCATTGTTGTGACAGCGACCGATCCTGACGGCGAAGGTGTGCAGGATATGGTTGTTGACGGCACGCTGGCGCTCGCGGCAAATACGGAGTATACCCTGGCGATTAGTCTGACCAACGAACTGGTACACCAATCCGATCCCTTACACGATATTACGGCTGAGATACTGGAGGAAAGTGATGAACACATCTTTTTCTTCGGATGGACCGATGGTTTGTTTGCAAGTCCGGAGGGAGACGGCAACCTGGACAATCGTTCCGATCCGGTGAACTATGAGGATGCAGATATAAACTCCCTTCCGATCGGGATTGTAACGTCATGGACAACCGGGATCGGTGGTTCCGGGACCTTTCGAATCCTGATGAAACATCAACCCGGACTAAAGACCGAAACGTCTACCGCATCGATGGGAGAAACTGACTTGGACATCGAATTTCCTATCAGTATTTTCTGAGCGGAAGTTATACGACGTAGGGCCGACGATGAATCGTTTGCCGACCTGACCATTTGCCTGGAGGGGCGTTTCGAGAATATTTAACGCCCCTCGCGCGGCAAAATCAGTTCCTCGCGACTGCTAGCCCAGGCACTAAGGTTTTTCGTCAACGGAAACGGTGGTAGGCTAAAAAGGATAAACGGGTGATTTTTGTTAACTTTATGGAATGGCAGACTCACCCTTTAATCTTGAGTATCAAAGCCGTAGTACGGAAGGACGGATTATTGCCGGGCTCGACAAGATCGGGCAGGCGTTTCGCGTTTTGCTCTGGCATGAGGGCAAAGATCTGTCATTGAGTCCGCTTCAAATTCAGATACTGATCTTCCTGTTCAATCATTCGCGTGAGTACCGGAAGGTAAGCTACCTCGCTTTGGAATTCGGTATTACGAAGGCGACCGTGAGCGATGCTGTAAAGAGCCTCATGGACAAACATCTGATTTTGAAGGATTATGATAGCGCAGACACGCGTACCTTTACCCTTAACCTCACGCGGGAAGGAAAACACGTCACTGAGCGCATTTCGGGTTTCAGTCGTGAACTGCAGGTACCTGTTGAGAAACTAAGCGAACAGCAAAAGGAAATTCTTCTCTCGACGCTTATGACCATGATCAAGCACCTCAACGAAGTTGGTATCATAACCACGCAGCGAATGTGCTTTTCATGCCAGCACTACCGGTCAAATCACCAGGGGCACATGCATTATTGCGGTCTTGTCGATGCACCGCTAGCCTCAATGCAACTGCGCCTTGACTGCCCGGAGCATCGGGCCGGTGTTAGATCATAGCATCGTTTCAGTTCATTTTTCAGGCAGACGCTGTCAGGCGAAGTGCGCGCGGTATTCGATCCGGTTGTCTCGAAGGATCGTGAGCAGTTCAAAAAGTTTTCCTGGGATTGGCGCAAAAACGAGGGCGTTTGTCACTTGCTTGACGTCTTCGCAAAGCAGCATCAGCTGTTCAACGACTCTGTCTTTTTCGAGAAGTTCACTTTCGAAGATCGTGATGATCGCTTGCATTGGTTTGCGCACTTCAATGCAATTTAAAGTATAATTCCAAAGGATTACGACGGCATGGTTTTTTACCGCGCCAGATTTGCAAAAAAATGATTGCATCATGGGTGCGATAGACACGGTATCACCTCTTTGCGTCAAAGAGGAGCGTGTTGCGTTGGGTGTCAGAAGTCCTAACGGTGCACGGCGTCGCGTCCACCATCGGGCATTAAGATCTCAGACAGACGTTGAATGAGTGTTCGGTACTCGGATTGCTTTGGGAGAAAAGCGGCACCCAGGCTAAAACATTTGTCGGCATCGACGGGAGACGAATTGGTTGAGTACATAATAATAGTCAGGTCTTTCAACCGTTCATCTTTTCGTATTTCTATGAGGCATTCCCATCCGGTAATGCGTGGCATATTGATGTCAAGAAATACGAAATCGGGAAGGACTACAAGTTTTTCGGTCAGTAGTACAAGTCCTTCTTCACCATCCTTTGCCTGCAGACACGTACATTTTGGGTCGATCGCCTTTACCGCTTCACAAAAGATTTCGCGGTCATCGGGATCATCGTCAACTATCAAAATCAGCATTTGCTTGGGGGCAAAGTCTAAGGTCGGGTAAAGAGTCCGTATTTTTTACATCATGTAAGGGAATCGGTGTGTCAGCGGAGAACGAGGCAAATACTGCATCTGAACGGCAAAGCGGTTAGCCCCGAGGTTCCTTACTACGAACGACGACCCGGTCAATCAGAAATTCAAACGAGTCATTTCATGTTGCCGCTCTCTCAATGCAACGTTTGTCACCAGAAATAGTAGATAGTTCCAGCTAAAAGAATGAGGGCGAAAAGGAGGAATGCAATAGCCATCGCGACCACGCCGGAAACTTCATCGGGCGTAGCTTCCAATTCATCAAAATCAAACTGGTGCTCGCTACTTTCCGTCGCTGGCGACTCCGCATGTTGATGTTCATCCCGCACTACCTCCATCGTGGCTTGAGAAGGGTCGTCGATGTTGAGTTCGTTACGGTGTTGCGTTCGCTCCATCTTCAATCGATATCCGAGGCAAAGGTCCGGGAAGCAGGCAACAAATGACATCGGGAAAACCCTGAAATTCATCAGGGAAAACCCTGAGTTTGCCCCGATGACCGGCCTGAAGAAACGGTTCAGGGAGATTCGGATACCAGGTTGTGCCTTGTGTAATGGAGTAAGTTTTGAGTACAACCCGTCGTCGTTTTGGAATTCCTGGTATTGGGAAGGATTGTATTCGCAGATTTCCCAGTTGATGTGGGGGCGCGGCGACATGTACCGTTTGACCGGTTTTTATCAAACGAATTTCAACAGGGCAACTTAATTTGAACTGCCTCTACATTATGAGGCCAGCCCGGCGCTGAATGTAAGGGTTCATTGCGCCGTCGGTCCAAAACCCCGGTGGAAGAAGCCGGGGTATTTTTATGATAGGATATTCAAAAAAGATTGAAAATTCAGAAACATATTAGTAGCTTAGCCGTATAATTCAACGATATGAAACTCCGGGAGGCGAAACGGCAATTCATACACGCATGGGGCACGTTGGGCTCAAAGTGGGGAATCAACCGCACGATGGCCAGCCTCCATGCTTTGCTGCTGGTTTCGCCCGATCCTCTCAGCACTGAGGACATTATGAATGAACTAGAGATCTCGCGGGGAAATGTCAATATGAATGTCCGTGAATTGATCGATTGGGGTCTCGTGCAAAAAGTTCACAAGCCAGGTGATCGAAAAGAATACTTTTCAGCGGAAAAGGATATCTGGAAAGTGACGAGCCAGGTGGCCAAGGAGCGCAAGAAACGGGAGTTGGAACCGGTTATCCGTGTGCTCGAAGAGGTGAGTGATGTCGATGGTGATAAAAAGGACAGAAATGTCAAAGCATTCCTTGAAAGTATAAGCAACATTCGTCGCGTTGCAATTAATGCAGACCGGACTATCGATACCATGGTCAAGGCTGATGAAAACTGGTTTTTTGGTACCCTCCTGAAGCTGTTGAGGTAAATTTTTTTAGTATAACGTTTCAAAAAATATTGAAAGTACTGAATTATCTATGAAGGGTCTCGACGACAAGATTATTGTATACGACAGCAACTGCAGCGTATGTTCAGCATTGCGGGATGTCATCCTACGGGTCACTTCAGTACCGGAAGCCCAGGTACGGGCATTTAAGGAGCTGACCCCGGAACTGAGCGAAAGGGTGGACCCGGAGAGGTTCAGGAATGCTATGGCGCTCATTGACACCCGGCGCGATGAACCAACGCTTTACGGCGAGGAAGGTGTCGCCTATGTCTTTGCCAGTCAATTCAGGATTGCAGATCTGTTGCTGCGCTATCGTCCCTTATTTATTCTCTTCAAACTTTTTTATCGTGTGATTGCGTACAACCGCTACATCATCGCTACACCCAGGAGCCGTTTTCTTTGCGATTGCTTTCTGGACCGGGTTGTGCATTACCGTTTGGCTTATGTCACAATCACGATCCTTTTGTCGGCGTTTGTTACTGCGCTTTTTGGTATGTCCTTGAAAGATTTCTTTCCATCGGTCTCATCGGTTGCGGGAGCGGGACAGATGCTCTTGATTGCCGGCAGCGGATGGATAATACAGATAGCGCTTGCCATCACCGTCCTGCGGCGGCAGGCCCTGGACTACATCGGTCATCTCGCCAGCATCATGGCCGTTGGCGTGGCCATTCTGGTTCCGTGGATCTTTTTGCATTTTTTCTTCGGCCTGATGGAGCCGCTAATACCTCTTGTCAGTGTTGCGGCCAGCAGTATCACGATGCTTTGGCTTCATATTCAGCGAACGCGATTCCTCGATTTGTCACAAGTCTGGACCGCCTGTTGGTTTCTCCTTCTTCAACTCACTGCTTCGATTTGGATTCTCGCTTTTCACTTTGGATGATCTATGAATCTGCTCAAACGAATTCCAATTCATTACCAGGGCCAACTGTACGACGTGAGGTTGGTCAATTTTTCAATCGATGCCAGGGAGTTGCAGGGGCGCATTCCATCCCAGATTCAATTGAGAGATTTCGCAGGCCGGGCCATGATCTCTATGGTTGATGTCAAACTGCGGAATATGAGGCCCACGTTCTTACCGGCAGGCCTTTACTTCAATTATCGGCATGTTGCGTTTCGTGTCCTTGTGGATGATGGTCGCTATAACGATGGAGTACAAAAGGGAATCTTCTTTTACCGTTCGTTTACCGACAAGTATTTTGCTGTCATTGGTGGAAAATTGTTAACCGATTACAATCTCGAGGGAGCGACAATCAATGAAGATGGGGATGATGTCGGGATTTTCCAGGGAGCCGACTACATACGCTACCGAATTGGAAGGGAACCGATGGTTGATGCGGATGAAGCGCTGAAGTCTATAGTCGGGTCAGTTGATCGCGCGTACAGCGTGTTGGGGAAGACTTTGCGCGTTACCCAGATCCAGCGGCAACAGTGGCCCATCAGGCAAGTGCGATGCTCCGGTTTTGAAAACACCTTTTTCAAAACGGCAAAACTTGAAGGTGCATTCCGCGTTTTCGAAACGATTCACTATGACTGGATGCCACCAAAACCTGTGAATCGATGAAAATTGTCATACTGGGTGCTTCGGGGCAAATCGGTTCGATGCTGTTCAACTGGCTGCGTTGCCGGTATCACGCGGTTGGTACTTCGCGAAAGTCGTTTCCGGGAATACTCCAATTTGATCCATTTACGGATGATTGGTCGAGATTGGGCAAACCGGATGTTTTGATCAATTGTATCGGTGCGATTGAAGCGTCTCCGGCCCGTCTGCGCAAAGTACATCTTGAGCTGGCGCGCCTGATCATTGCGAACTATCGGCGCATCGCTTCGCCGCGGATTATTCAGATGTCGGCCCTGGGAGCCACATCGAGTCATCACGTTGCCTTCCATTCAACCAAGGGTGCTGCCGATCGTGAACTACTCGAACTGCCGGAGACGATTATTGTCCGGCCGTCCATCGTGTGTACCAAAAACACGATGATTCTCCGAAAGCTAAAATTGGCGCATGCCGTCGGACGCGGGATGGGTGGATTCTTGGTCGTTCCGAGGGGTTTTCTTACTACGCGTGTTCAACCCATCATGCCCAACGACCTTTGCATGATTGTCGAGCGGGCGTGTGTCGCGAGTCGGTGTCCGCGGGTGATCAACGCCGTCGGACCCGATCGATTTACATTCAACGATCTCCTGGCCATGATGTCTCATTCCCGTCGACGAATCCGCGTCGTTGAGTTGCCAAGGTTCGTCATGGACCCGATAGTGTCCCTGCTTCGCCTTTTTCGACCGGGATTAATATCACTGGATCAGTATAAGCTAATCTTCGAGGATAACATCGCGGACGAGAGGGATGTGCGACGTCTGTTGGGAAAGAAGGGCGAACCGACAGAAACATTTTTTTGTAATGAATTGAATTATGGCACTTATTGAACTTACGACCGTTATCTCCGCCCCGGCGCATCATTGTTTTGATCTCGCGCGCAGTATCGATTTTCACAAACTTTGTATGCAAGATACCGGGGAGGAGGCGGTGGACGGCGTGACGTCGGGCCTCATCTCCGACGGGCAGACGGTTACTTGGAGAGCCCGTCACCTCGGGTTCAAACATATGCTCACCTCGAAGATCACGGCTTTTCAGTTTCCGTATTATTTCCGCGACGAAATGGTCCGCGGACCCTTCAAGAGACTTATTCACGATCACATATTTATTGATCAGAAGAGATCGACGACCATGATCGATGTGTTTCGGTTTGATTCGCCCGCCGGCGCATTTGGAAAGTTGATCGACAATTTCCTCCTGAAGAGATACCTCGCCAACATTCTTTTACGACGAAACCAAATGATCAAAGAATTTGCGGAGAGCAACCAGTTGAGATTAATCCCCCATTTCGATGAAACTTCCCGTACTTGATGGCCTGATCGACCGAAGGATACTGGTGAATTATCGCGTGGAGCCTGCGGTCATTCGGAAAATATTACCCACGAACGTGGAGTCTCTGGTAATCAATGGATACGCCAGCGCCGGTCTCTGTATACTTCGCCTGCGCGGCGTCGGTCTCAAAGGTACGCCCAACATTTTCCGTATCGCATCCGAAAATGCAGCGCACAGGTTTCTTGTACGATGGCGAGCGGGAGAAAAGATGACCCATGGCGTCTATATTCCGCGTCGAGATACGGATTCGAAACTGAACGCCTGGTTGGCGGGTGGCCTTTCTTCCTGGCCGCATTACCTCGTACGATTTCAGGTTGATGAAGCGAACGATGCGTACGAAGTCAGAATGTCAGGAGACGCGGCCTTTCACGTTAGGGCGCACCTGGCAACCAGTTTTCCGAAGGATTCCATGTTTGATTCCCTGGCGCACGCATCCGCGGTGTTTCGTCATTGTACGCGAGGACTTTCACCGTCGAGGAAATCGAATCACTTTAAGGTGGTCAGACTAGACACCTTTGATTGGGAAGTCAGACCGTTGCGGATGTCGTTACTTCGATCCAACTTTTTCTCTGACGAGTCGCGTTTCCCCAAAGGGAGCATCGAGTTTGACAATGCCCTGCTGATGGAACGAGTCAAGCACGAATGGCACAATGAAGAGATAGGGAAACTTTGTGCTTGTTGAGCGTGGCGATGTCACCTCTTCAAATCCCGGGACGCAGTGATGTCCATCAGGCCGCTCACTTGTTTTTGAAGTGCTTTTCGTATTCTCGTTTTGTCACAATGCCGATTATGCCGTCGTAGATACCGCCGATGTTGCCCAGGTCTTCAACCAACACCTCGATGACATTGGTGCCGTCTTGAACGACCAGTTCAGGCGGGATTTCGTACGCGCGTTTCTGATCGTAAGAGAGACTAAGTCCATATGGCCTTCGATCGTTGGTGCTGCCGATGCGTTTCCCGTTGAAGTACACTTCATCAAAATCATCGATTTTCCCCAACATGAGCACCAGGGTTTCACCGGAGAACTTTTTGGGCAGGGTAACCTCTTTTCGATACCACGCGAATCCATCGTACCTTGAATGGCCCTGGAATTCCCATGGTCCCGGTACCATGATTTTTTCCCAGGCATGGCCTTTTGGCGGGCGATTGCGGTTGGGTGATGTTGTGAAGTGCCAAATTCCTTGCAGGTCCACCAGTAGATCGGGGCGTTCGAGGGAATAGATGCCCACCCTGCCGTCGACAATACCGCCGCGGTGACCGGCGTCAAACACGCGAACGGCAATGATGTTCTCACCGTCGAAGTTGATCAGGCTTGAAGGCAAGACATATTGCCTTTCGCTATTATATGCTGTCTTGAACTTCGGCGGGGGACATTGGCCGGAGAAGCCAACGAGCTTGTTGTTGAGGTAGGCCTCATCGGCATCGTCGATGTAGCCCAGGTTCAGGAAGTATATTGTCGACTTGTCGAGTTTCCGTCCATCAAAACGGATACGGTACCACGCAAATCCATCATATCCGTTAAACCCTTCTTCTTCCCACGCCGAAGGGACACGGATCAATTCCCAATGATCGTCGTCGACGTCGGCGGACGACCACGTGGGGTTATCGCCAATGTTGAACCTCCACTTTCCGGTAAGGTCGATTACCTGTGCCTGCCCGAAATGAGTTACTAAAAGGAGAATGAACAATGCTCTAAAACGCCCCGTTTCCATGTCATTCAAAAGTACAAAATGTTTGAAGAAAGGCGGGTACTTATCCCGCCCTCTTCAAATCTACCCAAACCAGTAACACGTACTAGTTGTCTGCTTTCACCATGGGCTGGTAGGTGTAGGTTACCGTTTCCAGGTATGGTGAAAATTTCCTTCCGTCCGCATCCGGGACGATCATGTAGCGCAATTCCATTTCGGGTGAACTGACTTCCAACCAAAATGTTCCTCGCGCGAGGCTTTTTACATCATAGATGCGGGACACCCCTTCCGGGTATGGTCCATTGTCGATCCGATCAAGGAACATAATGCGCCTTCCGTCGTATATCTTGACTTTCACGGGTGATTCGACTTTCAAGGCATAGAGGAATTTTATTTTTCCTGGGTCTTTGGCGGGAAGTACTTTGACAAAGTCAGCATTGGCACTTTGAGCTGACGCGACGGCCGCGCTAATTGCGACAAACAGCGCCATAAGAAATGTAGCTTTCGTTTTCATATCCGGGTTTCGTTTTCTTTCGTTAAGAAACGAGGAGAATGATACACGGATGTCATACACCTGTAAATGTGTGTCACAAATTGTAACAAGTTGTCACAAGACCTAAGGGAATGTCATTCCGGGTAACCGTTCAATAACCAATTGTCATTTTTCTCGTTTATTGCGATATGAAATCTGCGCGCCGCATCGGCCTCCTATTGCCCTTTGTTATCCTGTTACCGGCGTTGGCCTTTTCTGTTTACGAGCTTTCTACCCTAAACAAGGACGAGGAGATGATCCAGGAGATCTATGCTAAGCAGCTGGAGGCGATTTTATTTTCGGTGAATCAGTACGCAGACGATGTGGTAGGCAACTGGATTGCCCGGGCCGAGGCCGGAATGCCGTTTGACGTACCGCAGTCCTCGGAGAAAAAGCTCGATCGGCTCCTGGAGCTCAATCCGTCGATCCGGGGCTTTTTTGTGCTGGACTCGGTCGACGGCGGCCCAACCTATGTTGAGTACCCGCAGATTAATCCATTCTACAAGTCGGAGGATGCGATAGCTGCGTTGTCGCAAAACGAAAAACGGATTCGTAACCTGGTGTCATACCGGGTAAATGGCTTTCAAAAAGTTGAGCAAATAGAGTTTCCACCGATGGCCGGCCCGAAAAGCGATAGTATTCCAACCTTCATTTTTGTGATGGGTCAGCCGCCGGACCGTCTGAGACTGGCGGGTTTTTTTATTGACCCGCGAGTGTTTATCGAAGATGTTGTCGGCCCGCGACTTCAAGTGGTCGCCCGGGATCAGTTTATCCTATCGGTGTTGGTTCATGGCATCGATTCAGCCGTCTACACAACGCACTCGCGCGCAGAGGTCGATACTCGCGCAGAAGCAGTCACCAAAGCGCTTTGGCTGATGCCGGATTATGTGTTGGGGATTCGAACTGCGGGCGAGACCCTTCAACAGATTGTTCGAGAGCGAACATACACGAATTTTGCCTTACTCGCGGGACTGGATGTTATCCTGATCATCGCAGCAGTTATCATCTTCAGGAACCTCAAACGTGAGGTGGACCTTGCTCAAAACAAAACCGAGTTCGTGTCAAATGTTTCACATGAACTTCGCACGCCGCTGGCGTTGATCTCTATGTTCGCTGAAACCCTCGAATTGGACCGCGTACCCAGTGAGGAGAAGAAGCGTGAATATTACCATATCCTTTCCAAAGAGGCACAGCGGCTGACGGGCATCGTCAATAAGATACTTACGTTCAGTCAAACGGAAGCGAGAAAAAAGCAACTGAATATCGAGGCGCTGAACCTTGACGACGAGTTGAGGGCTATCTTAAATACGTACGATTTTCACCTGCGGAATAAGGGCTTTGACTACTCCATAGAGGGAGTACCCGCCCTAAGAATTTGCGCGGATCGAGAAGCGTTTATCGAGTCGCTTGTGAATATCGTCGACAACGCCATGAAATATTCTGAGGATGTGAAACGACTCGTGTTTACACGCGGGCAGGAGAATGGCTTCACCTGGATCGCCGTAAAGGATTTTGGCGTTGGTATCAGCAAGGAAGAACAGAAACATATTTTTGATAAATTTTACCGGGTTCCTGGAGGGAACCTCGCTCGGAGCCGAGGAACAGGCCTGGGACTTTCACTTGTAAAACAATTGATGGAAGAACAGAATGGAAAAATTCTCGTAGAGAGTACGCCCGGCAAGGGCACGACGTTCACCCTTTGTTTTCCATCCGCTTAATGTTCATGCTATGAGCAGAATACTCATTGTTGAAGATGAACCGGCGATGCAGCTCGGCTTGAAAGACAACCTCGAACTCGAACGATATGAAGTCGATATCGCGGGCGACGGAGAAACCGGGTTAAAAAAGATAACCTCGGGCAATCACGATCTCATCCTGCTTGATGTGATGCTTCCGAAACTTTCCGGGTTTGATCTGTGTAGGGCGGCCCGAGCGGCCGGGGTCGAGACACCGATTATCCTGCTGACTGCTCGTGGCGAAGAAATCGACAAGGTCCTGGGACTCGAACTTGGAGCGGACGACTACATTACAAAACCGTTCAGCGTGCGTGAACTGCTGGCACGAATCAAGGCAATTCTGCGAAGGAACAAGCGTGCACAGGGGGAGTCCAGTACGCAGGTCGTGATAGGTCGCCTGTTGATCGACATTGACACATATCAGGCTCATAACGATGATGGGCCTGCTCGCCTCTCGCATAAGGAGTTCGAAATTCTCCGCTACCTATATGCAAATCGGAACCGGGTTGTGAGCCGCGACGATCTTCTCGAAAATGTCTGGCGTTACGAGAAGGCGATAACAACCCGAACAGTCGACAACTTCATCGCACGGCTTCGCCAAAAGGTCGAGCCAAATCCTGATGTGCCGGTCGTCATCCTTACCGTACATGGTGTTGGTTACAGACTCGTCACGCAATGAGCAGAACTTCTGTCATTCCTGCTCTATTCGATAAGCCGTAGCCTTTAAAGCCTCGTTTAATCTTTCCCGCGACACACCACTCTCTGATTCAATTGTAGCGGAATTGCTGCTCAGGTCTACATTTACATTTTTGACACCCTCCACTTTTGAAAGGACAGTTTTTACTACACGCGCGCAGCCATCGCAGGTCATGCCGGTTATTTTGAACGAATCTTCTTTCATTATAATAACTTAATGGTCTATTGCAAAGATGAAACCATAACCGCAATTATTCATTACAAGATTTATTTCGATGTTTATAAAATTTGCACGTCGAACCGACGGTAGCGGCTGTACTACCCGCCTTCAGCCTTTGTCAATCGGAACATGACGCCCATGTACGCCTTTAGGTAAGTTTGGTAAACACCGATGTTGCCAAATTGGTACATAAGCCGCGAGTATTCGTTCAAAGGAAATGATATCTCTGTCTGGACAAATAGCCCCAGCCGGCGCGTTTGATGCTGGAGAGTAATACCTTGCTCCAGGAACGCAGTCCCGGGAAGCTTTTTGGCGCCCCAGCCGTCTTCAGCACCGTAATAGGATAAGATGGCAAGCCTGGATGAAAAGACAACATCAGCCCTCTTACCGCGGATGACAAAGTTGGGCTGGAATGTAGTCAGGGCAAAGTTTGTGGTAATGAGGGGATTTGACCTATTCACCTGGCCGTTTTCCTCGAAATTCATGGCGGAGCGCCCCAAGCCGAGCCCCGCCAGGAATTCAAAGGAACTCTGTGGCTTGGCCGAAAAAAAGACGGCGTGTGCTGAAAGGTACTTCTGTTCAAGGACGTACCGATCTCCAAAGTCATTGGAGCCGTGCGCTTGATAATGCCCATTGACGCTAAGCCCAAACCCGTCCGTGAAGGCGTATGAGAGGGAGGCGCTTCGAAAGCCGGCCGAAACGTTTCCATCTCCTTTTCCCCTGAAGGCAGGTATGGGATGCATGACGGGCTCGTAAAGAACCCGGCACCCTGACAGGCAAAACAATGCGGCAATCGCGGTGAGACAAAATATGCCACGCAGTGCGTAGAAAACGCGCGAAGTTTTCATTGAGGGATTTTTCTTATGAAATTTACGAAATATCGACCTATGCTGTGCATGAACCCCGAAAAAGGAGACGGGACCCAGTCCACGCCAAGAAACGGTTTCCATTATCAAAGGGTGAAGAACACTGCGCTTTGGGTGACCACGTAGTTGGTTTGCAGTGTATATTGTGGGCATTCTGCTGGACAAGAAAGACAAACATTTACGACAAGATCGGTGGTACAGAAGTAATCTCAGATGAACATCCTTGCTTTTGAGAATGAAATCTGATGACTCATTGATTTGGTATGCATCGTATGGCTCGAACTTGTCGAGTGACCGCTTCCTGTGTTATATCCAGGGCGGTCAGGCAGAGGGATCTGCAATTGCCAATCCGGGCTGTCGCGACAAGACACCTCCACGGGCGTCGAAGCAAATTGTATTACCGCACAAATTATATTTTGCGAAAGTGGATGAAGAGTGGGGTAACGGTGGCGTTGCATTCATCGATCCACAAAAGGATGATTCCGCTTCAACGTTGGGAAGAATGCATCTCATTACGTATGATCAATTCATGGATGTTATTGGACAGGAGAACCTTGTGGCAAGAGAGGGCGATTTTGAACTTGGCGATGTAATAAGGAATGGCAACCTCGTGATTCAGCGAGAAGTCTGGTATGGCAACATAATTTTTCTCGGACAAAGGGAGGGATATCCTGTGATGACCTTTACCAATGAGCGATATCTTGGTGATGAGATCAACGCCCCAGCCGAAGCGTACCTGCGGACGATCGTGGAAGGATTGAAAGGGGGGTATCAACTCGATGACGCTGCTTTGGAAAAATATCTTGCAAAGCGGGAAGGAATCCGTGGATGGCCAATAGAAAAACAGCTTAACCGCATTATCCGCAATGCCTGACGTCGCGGCTGCACGATTGTCAGCCTTCGGTCATCTCTTCTTTGGATTGCCGGAGACACATTCACCTGCATCGATCCTCTGCGAGGATTTCGTACAATCCTTCGACAAACGGTTCATATCGTCTGTGGGTTTCTTATGCCGCAAGGACCAATTCAGTATTTTTCTGAACGCGATCCTGGTTTTCCTTTTCGAAATGATTTGGGTCGCGTTACCCACAAAACTAAAACCGTCATGAAAAACGTGTTGCTTCTGATTACCGCTGATCGATTTGCCAATCCCCTAATCGAGTATTTGAAAACGCAGGGGAA
>CAZIAG010000043.1:0-14187 GCA_964537375.1 uncultured Roseivirgaceae bacterium | reverse complement strand
CTGTCGGCGAGCAAGGTTGCCCTTTTCACTACATTCTTCAATTCTCGCAGGTTGCCGTGCCAGATATATTTCTTGAACACCTCTTCAACCTCGGGCGAAAACCGTTTTACATTCTTGCCGAGTTCGCGGTTTGTCTGTTGAAGGAAATGGTTTGCGAATACCATGATGTCGTTGACGCGCTCCCGCAGGGGCGGAACGTTTATCTGGAATTCATTGAAGCGATGGTAGAGGTCTTCGCGGAAGTTTGCCGAACGCGCCGAATCCCACAATTTCTTGTTACTCGCCACGATAATACGCACGTCGAGGTCAATATCTTTGGTCCCGCCGACCCGGCGCATTTTTCGCTCCTGTGTCACGCGTAGTAATGAGACTTGCACGTCGTAAGGCAGGTTCGCGATCTCATCCAGAAAGATTGTTCCGCCGTTGGCAAGTTCAAAGCTTCCGATCTTTGTCCCGATAGCGCCTGTAAAGGAGCCTTTCTCGTGTCCGAAAAGTTCACTACCCGCCAATTCCTTTGAGAGCGTTCCGCAGTCAATAGCAATGAACGGTTTGTTTGCCCTCTTGCTGCGCTTGTGGATCTCCTGTGCGATCACTTCCTTTCCGCTTCCACTTTCTCCGTAGATTATGACCGAGTAGTTTGTCGGAGCGACGAGATCTATCTGGTTAAGGATATTCTTGAAATCAGGGCTATCGCCGAATATGTAACTTGTATCCTGATATTTTTTCGCGTTCATCTGGAGGAGCTTTTCCTGCTCCTTCATGGCCAGGTCTTGTTCAGTGGTGGATGTATCACCATCCTTTTCCTTGTCTTCAGAGGCCTGGTTCAGCGCTTTCCGGATAGTAAGCAAAATTTCGTCAGGCAGCAGCGGTTTTGTGACGTAATCCATAGCGCCAAGTTTCATCACCTCGACAGCCGTCTTGATGTTGCTATAGCCCGTGATGATGATCACCGGCACAGACGGGTTCTTTTCCTTGATTTTCTTGAGAATGGAACTTCCACTCATGTCCTCCAGGCGGAAGTCGCTTAGGATAAGGTTGGGATCAACCGAATCCAATATCTCAAGGGCGGCTTTCCCCGTCGTGGCCTCGAGGACCTCGAATCCGTGTTTTGACAAAAACCTCTTCAGTACAAAGCATAAATCCTTATCATCATCGACGATCAATATCTTTTCCATGTGCAGCGTTTAGGTATCCGATTTTGAACTCGTTCTATGCCAGGAAAGCCCTCATTTGGGCTGCCGGGATATGCAGCTGTTCGCGGTACTTTGTGACCGTTCTACGGGCTATTTCGAAGCCCCGCTTGGCCAAAACCTTGACAAGCTGCTGGTCGGAGTATGGACACTTCTTGTCCTCCATCCGAATCACCTCTTCGATAGTCTTCTGAATCACCTTATTGCTCACGACTTCTCCCTTGTGATTCGATATTCCTTCCGTGAAGAGCGACTTAAGCAAGACGTTGCCGAAATGCGTCTGCACGTATTTGTTACACGTGATCCGCGATACCGTCGAAATATCGACCCCGACCATGTCGGCAACGTTCTTCAAAATCATCGGTTTCAGTTTCGTAATGTCGCCCTCCTGAAAGTATTCATGTTGCAGCCGAACGATAGCCTCCATTACTTTCAGCATCGTATTTTCCCGTTGACGGATGGCGTTGACAAACCATTCCGCCGCATTCAACTTGCTTTTCAGGTACTGTTTCGACCGGTTGTCTGTGTGGCTCTTCTCTGTATCGTACACCATCTTCTTCCAGGATGAACTGATGCACAACTTCGATGACCGCTCCCTCGCCAGCGAAACATGAGTTCCCTCCTCATCCTGAACTAAGATAAAATCCGGTAAAATAGTTTCCGTTTGCGGCATCGCATTCGAGGCAGTAACCGGTTTTAACTTCAACGTACCGAGCAGCTGGAAGATATCCTTAAGGTCATCCTCTTCGATTTTCAGGTCGTTCATAATCCTCTCGAAGTTCCGATGCATAAGTTCGTTGTAGTATTGGTCGAGGATCCTCATTGCGAGCTTGACATCAGGACTTTGTTGCATGCGTTTCAGTTGCAACATCAGGCAATCCTTGATATTTGCTGTTGCCACGCCAACGGGTTCGAGCTGCTGAACAACAAGTATGACACGTTGAACAAGTTCCGGTTCGACCCATTTGCTGAACTTCATCGAGTAGTCGTCGGCGAGGTTCTCGCAGGAGAACTCCAGGAACCCCTCATCGGTGAGGCTATCGATGACGAACGAACCCACGCCGGTTTCAAGTTCGGTGAGGTTCTGCAACGCCAGTTGATTTTTTAGTTCTTGCCGGAAGTCCTCCACTTCAATAATCGGTTTTTCAATGGGTGCCTGAGTCTGGAAATGCTGGGCATTCTCGAGTTTATAATCTGGAATGTCGTCGTAGGCATATTCCTCCCAGTCTTTGTAATCTTGATTGCTTTCCTGATTTCCCGTCTCGAAGGGCGCATCCTCATCGGCTTTTTCCTCGATCAGGGGGTTCTCTTCCAACTCGTTTTGGATTCTTTGCTCAAGCTCCACAGTGTTCAGGTGGAGTAGCTGCAGCATTTGAAGGTGTTGTGGGTGTATCTTCAGCTGCTGTTTTTGCGTCAGGTTTTGGTAAAGCATATTAAGGGTCGGTTAGTTATTCCGAGTAACCCTTTTGCAAGCTTGGCTCCACTTTTATTCGAAATCCCGTCCGGACTCGCATCTATATGGTAATCAGCAGTTTATTTTTGTCTACGCTTGCCCGTTCCCTGAGCGAAAGGGCAGCCCCTGTAGAAGCATTTCCCATATTGTTGCTATCAAAGTTAGTACGAATGTGGAAGGAATTCCACAGCATTGACCGCCTTTTTCGGCCTGCTAGCGGCTATTTCGGCTCCTTGAAGGCATAATCGGGAAATGGCAGTACGCCCTTCGCCATGCGCGCCGCCGTGGGGCCATCTGTAACGGGGTTGCTAAGCGCACAGTCTGCGGATCAGCGTGATCATCACGTCGCAGGTCAGCGTGATTAAACCGGCACACATCAAAGCGCATTGTCGTCGCCATTGGCGGCAGTACAACACCAATATTTCAAAGCCATCACCAGCTCCAGGGATAAAAAGGCCATCGGCCGCACTTCGCAGGATTTGATGCATTAACCATTCTCGCATTCACAGCAGATTTTGCCACGGCCGGGTAGAAAGCAATGCCCGCTTTGCCAATGCATTTAACCGCCAATTAGCCGTCCATCTTGAGAAACATTTTACACAAGCTGCCGCCATTCGCGGAGTTGCTGATGCACTTTCTCTTCCAATTTTCGCGCAAATCTCCGGGCATGTTATTGTATCGCTAATGATCCAACTAAAGTGAGGGGATATGATTCGATGGACGATAACCTTTCTAATCATCGCGCTTATTGCCGCGGTTTTCGGATTTACGGGAATTGCAGCAGGCGCAGCTGAAATTGCCAAAATTATTTTCTACATATTCCTGGTGTTCCTTGTGATTTCACTTATTGCGGGAGCCTTCAGGAGAACGGATTGAGATCAGTTGATCCGTTCTGATATGTGGAAACCACGAAAGTGCAGCCCGTAAGCTGCACTTTTCTTTTTTTGCTGGTGCGCTGCGCTATACGCCCGTAGCCCCGTCGAGTTCTCGGGCTTCCTGCTTCACGATGAACACTGCGGTTTTCTCCGGTACGATTCCATGACCGAGGCGAAGCGTATACGCTTTTGTGAATTCGGCCCCGAAATACAAGATGACGGAGGAGTAGTACACCCAAATCAATAGAACAATCACCGACGCCGCTGCACCGAACGTCACGTCGACGTTGGACTGTGTGATATAGAACCCAATCAGGAATTTTCCCACCAGGAAAAGCACAGCGGTGAACGCCGCACCAACAAAGGCATCAAACCAATGGATCTTCGCATCCGGCAATACCTTGAAGATGATCGCAAAAAGCGTCGTGATCACAACAAACAGGAGAACGTAGTTGACGCCGAAAAGGATATAAACAGTGCTTTGACCAAACAAGTGCATCAGCGATTCATGCAGCAAATCAACCAGCGCGTGAACCGCCAATGAGACCAATAGTATAAAACTCATGCTCACAAGCAGGGAAAAGGAGATGAGGCGATTCAGGATGAGTTTTAACCAACCTTTTTTTGGTTTCGGGCGCACTGACCAAACGAAGTTGATCGAATCCTGAATTTCGGTAAATACGCCGGTGGCACCCACAACAAGCATTACCAGGCCGACAACCGCGCCGCTGGTTGTCAGTTGCGACTGTTCTACATTGCGGATGATGATTTGCACCTGGTATGCCGCGTCCCCACCGATAAATGCCTTAAGTTCTTCGTACACTCGGCCCTCCACCGCCTCCTTTCCAAAAAAGACTCCGGCCAGCGAAATGACGATAATTAGGACCGGGCCGATAGAGAAGATGGTATAGTACGAAAGGGCCGCGCCCAGCTTCATTCCGTGGTCGTCCAGGAAGCTTGCAAACGCCTCGCGCAGGACATGCCACCACTTAGACATTCATTCCGGAGGTCTTTGTCTGCTTCTGAATCTCACGGACACGAACGATAAACTTTTCCACTTCGGAATCGGAGTAGGCTCCGTAGGCGTCAACCAGTGTTCCTTTCGTACCGTCATCGGTTTCAATGACGTAAAGTATCGAGTTGTCTGCCGGGTCTGAAACACCCTCACACCGGTAGTAATTGATGATATGCACCTGCTCGGGGCGATAGTACTTGTCCTCACGATAGGTGGTCAATCCTTTTTCCTTGACCTGAAAATCTTCCTTAAACCCTTCCTTTTTCATTTCGTTGGAACACGCCGACAGCGTCTTCATCCAAGAAATATTTCCCGTTTGTCCCCTGGTTTCCATGGCTTCGATTTTCCCGTGAACTAACATCAATATCGTACCGTGAAGCATACGGGAATTTGTGCCGCACTAATCCAAATTGCGTGAGGGACCGGCAGTCAGCATGTCGACAGTGCATCACTGTTTTCCGGATTTCCGGGTTCAAAATGGAGCCAACGTGCGACTATAATCCACACTTTGGGTACAAATTGCCCCATTTCAAAGCGGCTTTATGCCCAAAATTTGCCGTTTCGGCGAAAAACAGCCGTTTCGTTTCTGGCACGACTTTTACCTTTAACAGGTCAAGTTGGTTCATTAACATGCTTTATGTATCGTCTGGAAATCATGACGCGTTGGAGCGCGGTAAAGGGCGTCTTGAAACAGCGGTACGAGACACTGACCGATGAAGATTTGAATGTCAGAATTGGGCGCGAGGGCGATTTGATCAGCCGGTTGCAGAAGAAGTTGAACAAAAGCCGCTCTGACATTGTTAGAATAATCGGGGATGCAGTTTAACTGCTCCGATTGGATAGTGGCACAAGAATAGTTGTTCTATAGTCAGGTTTTAGCTAGTGGGGTTTAAAAGTCGTTACCGTCCTGGTAGCGGCTTTTTTTTTTGCAAAATTGTCCGGTCCCAAGCCGAAAGACTGGGGATCGGACAAGAAGCCCACAGGATTACCTACTCCATGTCAGCTGATTGATTTATGCTTCCTTCGGCGATGTTGGTCAACAACTCGTCAGCTTCCTTCTCCTCCTCCAGGATTTCGCCAAGGATGTTTGCGACATCGGTCTCGCCCAACGTCTTCGCCAAGGTAGCAAGTCCACCGTACGCGGCGATTTCGTAATGCTCAACTTTTTGCGCGGAAATGATGAGACCTGCATCGCGTGTGGCCGTACCCTTTTCGGTCTCCCCTATTACGGTTTCTCCCTCTTTTGTGAGGCCTTCCATTCCCTCGCACTTCTTAGCCCGGGCCTTCTCTCCCAGCATTTCGAAAATCTGCTCCAGGCGACTCACCTGCTCCTGGGTGATGGCGAGGTGATCGGCGAATGCCGTCGCCAGTTCTTCAGAAGTGGCCGCTTTTTGGAGCTTAGGCAATGTCTTGACCAGGTGCTTTTCAGCCCAGTAAATATCGCGCAGTTCATCCATAAACAATTCCTTTAGCATGGAATCGCCACCCTGCTCCTGGGTTCGTTGTTGTGTGTTCGACTTGCGCGCCCTGGCGCCGGACGATTGGTTGCGTCTGCTCGAAGACGACCTTCCCTTCGAGAGCTTCTCTCGCAGAAGGTTTCGGGTTTTTGACTTTTTGACTTTTACCATTGTTACGGATTTTTATCGGTGAATACCGGACTTGTTTTGGGAACGTCTCCGGCACGTGGGAGATGACGCAAAAACGCCATGCCCCACCACCTACTGTGCTCCGCGATCTTAGATGCTGGAAAAGAAAAGGACTTTTTGTACTAAAATGTCCTCAGCGCATAAGCCTCAAAGGATACCGAGTTCCTTTTTCGCTCGCGCGGAAAGTTTTTTCATGATAAGCTCGTACGACTGCCGGATATAATCCTCCAGTTCGGTGCGTTTCACTCTCGCGTCGGGAGCGAGGGAGACCCATTTTGCCCTTGCAAGATAGGGTGCCGGTGTAAAATCTGTCCCGGAAACGAGATCGACGAACTCCTCATCACGGACCTTGAATGACAACGACGACGGTTTGTCCAGGCCGGTGACGCAAAACATCTTTGACCCGACCAGGAAGCACAAATCGTTATCCCACTTTATCTCTTCTGTAACACCCGGCAGCGACATACAAATCTTGCGAATCCACTCGACATCCATACTTATCAGCTTTTAGTAAATTTAAACAACGTTATGCCTCTTGCGCAATTTTTGAAATCTGTTAATTTGGGCACAACGTAACCATGGAGAAAAAATTCATTGGCATCATCCCAGCGCGCTTCGGTTCTACCCGGTTCCCCGGAAAGCCCCTGGCAGATATCCACGGAAAGCCAATGATTCAACATGTATTCGAACGAGCGCGCACATGCGAGCATTTGTCAGACGTCATTGTCGCTACCGATGATGATCGTATTGAGGAGGCCGTGCTCAGTTTCAATGGCAAGGTTTGCATGACGTCTCCACGTCACCCCAGCGGTACCGACCGATGCGCCGAGGTTGTCGAAAAGCTTGGATTGGAATGCGATGCCGTAATCAATATTCAGGGCGATGAACCATTTATCTCCCCGAACCAGATTGCGCTCCTTTGTGCATGTTTCGATGATGAACGAACCGAGATCGCTACGCTTATAAAAAAGATTTCTACTGCGGCGACCCTGTTTAACCCCAATTCGCCTAAAGTGGTCGTTGGTAATGACGATTTCGCCATATACTTCAGCCGACATCCGATCCCCTATCTCAGGGGAATCGAGCAAGATAATTGGTTGAACAACCACACTTTCTACCAGCACATTGGCATTTATGGTTACCGGTTGGACATCCTGAAAAGGATCCCACGGCTGTCGCCATCCAAACTTGAAACTGCAGAATCACTCGAACAGCTCCGATGGATCGAAAACGGCTTTCGATTGAAGACAGCAATTACCAACGAAGAAACGATCTCCATCGATACGCCGGAAGACCTCGCGAGGATCTTAGCCAACCCAACTCCCCCACTATGACCTGTAAGAACTGTGACACCGAGTTGACGGGCAGGTTTTGCCAGCAATGCGGTCAAAAGGCGGACACGCACGCCATCACTTTTAAAGCGTTGATCCATGATTTCATTCACGCTTTCACGCACGCCGATAAAGGATTCCTCGTCCTTATCCGCAGGCTGATCACCGAACCGGGCATTGTTGCCAAACAATATCTTGAAGGGAAGCGGAAACGATTCTTTAACCCGCTGACTTTTCTCGTGATCTCCGCAGCAGTCCACTTCTATCTTATCTCAGCATCCGGATATTTCGAGGCGGTGGGACCGAATAATACCATGGGCCGGGCGCCGGCCATCTTCCAGGAGGCGGGCCGAATCAGCAACGAATACCTGAAAAGTCTCGATCTTTTCCTTCTGTTCCCCCTGATTACACTGATAGCCTTCGTTTATTTTCGAAAGCCGAAATACAACCTGGCGGAGCACTTTGTAATGCAAGCCTTTGTATTTGGCCAGGCATTGAACATCCGCAGTTTTGTCTTCATTCCATTATTCCTGGCTTTTCCACAATTCCAGGGCCTTAATCTGCTTGCCTTTGAGATCGTCCTGTTGACCTACCTCGTTATCGCCTACCGCCAATTCTTCCGGCAGAACGTTTTCAAAACCATATTGAAAACACTGCTATTGATGGTGTCGTACATTATACTCTACTGGTTGCTGCTAATCGCATTCTTGTACGTGAGGGACATTGTGCAATAGTGTCGGGGAACAACCTCATCGCCAACGGACGGCATAGCTGTTCAGAGCGATCCAACGCGGCATCGCGCCTCATAAAGGCGTATTTTCGCACAACACGCTGTCAGATGTTCTGGGCTCGCGTGTCCCGGTCGTCTTTGCGGTATTTAGCGCCAACTCAGGCAAGTGCGGGCACCCGGGCTGCTCTCAGCGTAAATGTGAACGTCGTGCCGCGGTCGAGTTGGCTGGTCACCCAGATACGCCCATGGTTAGTTTCAATAAATTCTTTGGTTAGCAAGAGCCCTAGACCAGCCCCCTTTTCTTTTTGTGTTCCAGGACGCGTAAAGTGTGTTTCGGCATTGAAGAGGCGTTTGATGTCATCGCCGTTCATACCCACTCCAGAGTCCGTTATGGAGATTTCGTAACAGTCGTGCCGCGGCATTGCATCCAGGGTGATGCGCCCCCCCGGGTGATTGAATTTGATCGCGTTGGCCAACAAATTCCGAAGGATGATGCCCAGGTGATTACGGTCGGCGATGGCGACCACATCGTGTTGAATCGAATTGACGATTGTAATTGCTTTCCGCTGGGCGACTTCCCTGAACAAGAACACTTTTTCTTCGGCCAGATGCCTGACATTTACTTCCTCCGGAATCGCCTGAAGACCATTCAACTGCGTTTGAGCCCAGAGCAGCAAGTTGTCAAGGTCCTCGTACACTGAATCGAGATTACGCTTCAAGGCGCCCGTGAGGTTTTTAAATTCTTCTTGGGTGACGCCGGCCTTTTCTATGAGCTCCATCAACGATTTCAAGCTCGCGACGGGACTTCTCAGGTCATGGCTGATGATGGAGAAGAGTTTGTCCTTTGTCGCATTTACGTTCATCAGCTGACGCGTCTGCCGCTGAATTTCCCGATTCTTTTCCTGGAGCAGGATATTGGCTCGTCGGTTTCGGCGACTGTAAAAAAAGAGAACGAATGCCAGCACCACGAATAACGCCAGGCACGCGACGTAAAAATAGATCCACCCGCGTTGACGTTCAATTTCGCCCGCCTTTATTTCGTCCTGCTTGGTAAGCAGCTCGATCTGCGCCTGTTTCATTTCCGTATCAAACCGGATCTGCATCAGCGCGATCTGTTCGCCGCTACGCTGGTTGTAAAGTGAATCGTGAAGTTCTATATACTTCGATTGATACTGGTATGCCTTCTCAAGTTCATTGCGCGCATAAAAGATCTCGGCGGCCATCTTGTAGGCACGTTCCAATTCGTCCTTAAACCCGTATTTTTCCGCAATGGAAATATTTTCATTCAGGTAGTTGATCGCTTTTGCCGTATTCCCAAGGTGGTTGTGCGTTTTTCCCAGCCGATGAAGCACCGACGCCCGGAGGAACGTATTGCCTTCCGTCAACGAGAGTTCAAGACAATCATTGAAATGGTTCAGCGCCTCCTCGTGGTCTCCTTTCAGCAGGTCTATATCGCCCAGTGTGCGCATGGCAAAGGCGAGCATGTACTTATCTCCGGAAACGTTGCTGGCCGATAACGCCTTGCGGGCATAGGTATATGCGGAATCGATCTTGCCAAGGCCTACATACGTGTATGCAATATTGTTATAGCATCTCGACATGAGATACCAGTCACCAAGCCGTTCAGCAACCTCAAACGCTGCCTTGAATTGATCAATAGCCTGATCAAATTGTTTTTGTTCATAATAGATCGCCGCAATATTGATGAGGCATTTCGCTTCCATCCCATCGTCACCGAGTTGGCGGCTGATGGAGAGTGCCCGCGTAGACACGTCAAGCGATTTCGAGTAATCGCCTTTTCGATAGAATATCCAACCCAGGTTCTCAAGTGCGCTCACCTGACCGCGTGGATATTGAAGCGAATCCGCAAGTGCCGTCGCACGCTGAGCATAGACCAGTGCCCCGTTATTATCTTTTTCACGAAGGGATTCCGTTGTACGGATGAGCAATAAAACTTTGTTGGTGTCGCCGGGTATGTGCGAGAAGACCCGATCAAGACTGTCAAGAGTATTCCGTTGGGACCAACACTCCGTCGCTCCAAGAACAAGAACTGAGAAAATAAGAGTCCTGATTCGCATATTAGTCGGAAGGTCTACTCCTCGACCTTTTCGCAACTAACATCACCCCCCCAAGAATTGCACTTAAAAATGCCAGTAAAACCTACATTGGGGCCGAATACATATTTTTTCTATGCTTTAATAAACCTTTTACAGAGGGATCATCGAAAACGAGAACCCATATTTTGGTAGTGCCCTGTGATTCACCCAAGCGAACAATGTCGTAATGCCCCCGCAAGTTTGGCGCAACTTTCAACCCCGCTGGATTGCCTTCCGGTATGTTTGACCTGTAACCAAATGCAAAATCTCATGGCAAAAACTGATTATAAAACGATCGATCAATACCACAAAGTATTTCCCGGTTATGTCCGCGAGCGCATGCAAGCCGTTCGCGAGATGGTCCACAAAATTGCGCCTGATGTAGTTGAGGTGATTAGTTACCAGATCCCCGCCTTGAAGATCGGCAAGAAGTTCCTGATCTATTATGCGGGTTTCGAAAACCACCTGTCGATCTCAAGTCCGTGGACAAAGGCGTACCTGGATGAGTTCGCCCGGGACTTGAAAGGCCTGAAGGTCTCGAAGTCGATCATACAGTTTCCTCATGACAGACCGCTGCCCACGGACTTTATCAACCGCTTGCTCAGATTCAGGAAGAGGGAGGTTGATGGAAAACAGGCGGATGCCGCCTCGAGCCGGAGACAAGGCATTTCCCCAAAAAACGGCCTGACCATTGCCATCAAAGGCTTTTCGGGCCTCCATGGCTAGAATTCTGCTATGCGGTTCTAATGCGGTTTCAGCACTTTTTGAACCATTTTGGGAAAATTTCCTAAAATGGGATAGCTGGAAAAACAGTACCAAGATGGGAACAAGAGCTTCAGGGAAGAACCACTCGACATTATGCCGGATTTTGAGGTCGAGACCGTAAGGCGCATAAGAAAGCCACATCAATCCAGGGCTGACTAGCTTCATCAAAGTCTAAGTCAATTACGTATTCTTCCCCCTTTGGATAAATAAGCCCCGGCTTTTCGCCAGTACCTTAAAAAAAAAAGGCCGCCGAGAGCGGGCGGCCTTCGAACAAAACACCTGAACCTCAAGGCTTGATGATCAGGGTTCCGCCGAACGACGGGGCTCCCGACGCATATACCAGGTAATCCATGGTAATCTCACGGGTCTCTTCATCATATTCCCCCTCCGCTTCAAATTCGTAGTGCGACAATCCGGGGTTGTCGAAGAATACGTCGCGCTTGACCTTAGCGATACCCGTCGATGAGCCCGGTGCATCCTGGCTAAATTCGATAGCCATCACGCCGGTATATCCTACCCCCAATGCGTCACCTGAAACCAAGAGAACGCCACCGCACAGTCCGGCGGAGCTCGCCGCACCGACAACGGCATTCACTCCATAGCCGACGTCTTCCGCGGTAAGAGGTCCCAACCAGCGGGAAATCTTGGCGACGTCATCATCGCAGTCGTTGTCAACAATCCTAATTGTCACCGATTTCCTTAGCTGATCAGGTCCGGGAAAACCAACGTTCAGGTTACCCGCCGACTGGATTGTGAAGGTAACACTGCGTTCATCGTCCTTGACATCGTTGTCGATCAGCGACTCAATCGCCCGAAGCGAAACCGAAGTTTCTCCTGCCGGGATCTGTACGGAACCGGTCAACGGTGGATACGTAAAATCGGCACCCTCAATGGCGCCATTTTCGGTCACGGAATAGTTCACCGTAATGGCTTCATTACGCAACGGGCCTGAATAATGGATAGCAATGTCGACCGGGTCACCGTAGTTCTCCAGCACGTCCACAACATCGGTCTCAAACGAAACCCAAGTGTGGCTGATCGAATAGTCGCGTTCCTGAAAACATGCTGTCATCACCAGGAGAACCGCGACAGCCAAATATTTCAAATTTTTCATAGTCAAAGGTTTTGGTTTAGTAGCCCTCGTTCTGAGCCATGTTTGGATTCACATCGATCTCTACCTGAGGAATAGGATGCGCAAACCGATAATCCGGAAACTCAACTGTACAGTTGCCGTTGGGCAAAGCGCAGTCGTTGCGCACGAGGTCTTCACCGTTGCGCGTAATGTCGAATATTCGCTGGCCCTCAAAAGCCAGTTCAATCCGACGCTCCTTGAGAATTGCATCCAGCAGTCCTCCATCGCTTGCTGCCGTATTGGCGGCCCCCCGGTTGGTCCGAAGCGTGTTCAGGTCACTGCGAGCACCCGCGAAGTTGTTTTGACGTGCGCGGGCCTCCGCGCGGTTAAGGTATACTTCGGAAAGGCGCAGGATATGCGTGTTGTCGACGCCCGCTGCATTATCAGGCCCGAGGTATTTCCTGGCAACGGGAATGGAGGTGTCCCACATCTCTGCCCGAACGTCCGTGGTGGGATCACTGATCTCGGCCAACAAATCATCAAGATCTGTCGTAGGCAGCATATCATAGTATCCATTCGAGGAATACATATAGCCAAGGCCGTTCGTTCCATTGTAGTCTGAAGTGGAAAACTTCAAATCAAAGATTGCTTCGCTGTTGGCCACATTCCCGTCAAAGCCCGCGACATATTGGCCGGCCGACATGAGGTCGTAGTTGCCGCTGTTTATCACTGCGGTAGCTTCGGCCTCTGCCTTTGCCCATTCCCCCAGGTACAGGTACACGCGCGAAAGCAACGCGGAAGCACCTGCGCTCGTGAAACGGTACTGGCTAAAGTTGGCGTTGTCATTCATCAACGTCTTAGCGAGTTCGAGGTCAGCAACGATTTGCGTATACACCTCGGCAACCGTATTTCGCGGCAGCGCGGCATCCGGTGCCAGGGGAACGGTTACAACAGGCACGCCGAGATGGCCGCCTGCACCGTTGGCATTGGCCACCCCGGAGCTCACGTTGTAGGGCAATGCAAAGAACCGAACGAGATCAAAGTGCCCCATTGCACGCAAGGAAAGCGCTTCTCCCAGGATCTGGTTCTTCGTTGCATCGCTGGCACCCGGTACTTCATCAATCCGCGTAATAATGACGTTCGCCCGGTTGATCACGGCATAAACGTCTTCCCAAATCCCCTGCGCGATACCGGTGTTTGCATTCACCTCATATCGATATTGAAGGGTTCCGCGGTTCGAGTTGTCGGCGTTTTGCTTTACACCGTCACCCATTAAATCCGGAATCAACACGAAGTATCGACCGTAGTAATTGGAGGTCTGAAGTCCGTCATAAACCCCATTAAGGGCAGCCTGCACCTGATTGATGTCCGAAAAAACAAATTCGTCGGTCACCTGATCGGGATCGCTGCGCGTGATAAAATCCTCAGTGCAGGCCATCACCGTCACGAGCAGGATCGCTATTGATATTCTTGAAATCTTTTTCATAAGAGCAATAGTTAAGGTCATTAGAAGCCAAGATCTACACCGACAGAAACCGTGCGTGGATTAGGATAAGTGAAACTATCCACACCATTGACTTGCTGTTCAGGATCAAGGCCAGTGAACTTGCTAAAGGTTAACAAATTGGTTCCCATGACATAGAACCGTGCCGACTGGAGTCCTACTCTTGACAGCAAAGCCGGCTGGAAGTTGTATCCAAGCTGGAGGTTCCTTAGCCTGATATAGGAGGCATCCTGGAGATCAAGCGTATGATTTGCCGCCCCATTCAGGTCAGTACCGTTCAAACGTTTAGGGAACATCGCGATATCACCTGGCTTCTGCCAACGGTTCAGCTGTGTACGCTTTTGGTTCTCGGACAGATAGCCACCGTTGCTTTCATAGACAAATGCGAAATTATCAAATACATACGCTCCGTAGCTGTAGGAGAAAAGGGCGGAAACATCGACGGGCCCCACACGCAAGCTTGTGTTGAATCCACCGAAAAAGTCGGGTGTCGCATTCTTGCCCGTCATC
>CAZIAG010000042.1:0-14239 GCA_964537375.1 uncultured Roseivirgaceae bacterium | reverse complement strand
CATTGCGTCGTTCACGACATCGTCGTACTGCTGCAGTGACCCGGTCGCTTCCAGCTTGGCGTTGCAAGACAGGGCGCTGATAAACCGGTCGAGTTCCAATGACACGCCGCCCATGGCGCGGCCATTCCGGATGATCGGTGCCGTCTGAGCCAGTTCTTGTCGCAGGGTTGTTGATGTCGAAAGAAATTTGTGTCCATGCATGTAGAAGACCATTATATTCATGAGCATCGGGGTCGCCCAGCTACCATGACGGAAATTGATGACGGCGGTCGAAGTGTTGAACCGGGTGAATGCGCCGGTACCCCTGCGCATCGTGCGAAATCCCGTCATAACCCAATTATTGTATACGGTCAATACATCCGTCGTGTTGGTGTTGTAAACGAGATTTGCCGTCAGGGAGTTGGCGTTGTTCGGTGTCCAGCTCCATCCGATCGAAGGGACGATGTACGCCATTGAAACGTTTGTGATGTTCTCTGAACTGCGCATTTGATTGTATAGAAAATGAACCTTCATTTGTCCGAACACGCGCGAACGCCTGAATCCCTTCTGATATTTAGCCGACAGCGAACTATTGTTTAAGAGGTAATGCATCTTGTTTTGATAGCCCTCGGGGGAATAGATCGATTCGCTGGTGGAATCATGGACCGAGAACATGGTGGAGAGACGATCGTCGGAGAGCTCGTTCGCAATCCTGAATTCGATCAGGTTGCCCGATCTTCGCCGTTTCATGAAGATCGCTTCAAGCCCACCGTAGTGCATGGTTGACCTGTTGGCCTGAACGGCTCGGTCGGCGGCTTCGGATTCGATGAAGTAATCGGAGAAAAATACGCGGTCGACAGTGTAGTCCTGCGGTCTCGCGTCGTAAATGTATCGCCCGTTGACGAGGTAGACTGTTGATTCGGTCAACCTCTTGGTGATGGTGAAATAGTGATCAAACCGCGTGAACTTCGTCTTTAGGGCCTCTTCCGTCATCTCCTCATTGAAATGCAATGCATTCTCGCGGTCGTCCTGCAGATAGTGAAACGCAGTCCTTGATCTGAATGTCCGGTCGGAAGTACTTTCCTTTGAGAGTTCAAGCTTTCCGATCAGATCGGTACTGCGGTTGCGCCAGGCGTTCGCCACGCGGTTGGTAAAGGCGGCGTCTGCAACACGGTATTCCTCCGTCAGACTGTTAAATCTCATCTGGGCATCGCTGTTAAAAAGCGCGGTAGCCTTGATCGTCGTTTTGTCGTTCGGCGTAAATATAGCGTTCGTGGACAGCAGTTTTTCGTTATTGAAGTTGGTCCGGGTTCTCTCAATGTCGAGTTCTGAGGGATTCAAGCTGATCAGGGGTTCTGCCCGGTTGTCGTCGCCGATGGTTGTGTTGCCGAATCCCCCGGCACCCTGGATGTGCGCGTCGCGATCGCCGAACGCTTCATGACCGATGTTGTTGGCATCGGCCAGGAAGTAGTATTTGTTCCCCGGCCCGACGCTGAACGCATTGGCGTTTGCCGAGTGGCGGCGGTCGGTTCCGTACCCAGCCTTCACGTTGGCGACCCATTGGTTTTTGACTTCCTCGTCCAGCTTGAGATTTAACGCCAGCTTGTCGCTGTCCTCAATGCCTTTCAATAGTTTGTTTTCTGCGTAGTGTTGCAGCAACTCCACCTGGTCGACAGCGTAGGCCGGCATGTTCTTCGTGAGTACCTTGTAACCTTTCTCGAAAAAGTCGCTACCCTCGACCATCACCTTCTCTACTTCCTTTCCCGCGACACGGATGGTCCCTTCCTCGTCCACGTCAAGGCCGGGGATCTTTTTCAGCAGGTCTTCCACTACCTCCTCGTTACCCTGACGGAAGGAGTCCGCGTCGAAGATGACGGTGTCGTTCCGGACAACAACCGGTTTGCGGGCTTCCACGATGACCTCACCGAGTTGCAGGGGTTGGGTAGTTAACTTCGCGTTGATCTCGATTATTGTGTCTGCGTTATGCGCGGTCAGGTGGAACGATCGCTCCGAAAAACCTAAAGCGGAAAAGGTGATCCGGAACCGGCCGGCGTTCTCGATTGGCACACGGTAGTAGCCTGCCGTGTCGGTCATGGCATATTTGAGAATGCTCGTACCTGATGAATCCGAGAGTACGGCGCTGCAGAAGGGTATGGGCGCGCCTTTGTCGTCGGTTACTTTGCCGTCAATACGCCCCTGAGCCGCACAGAGAAATGTACAATGGAGCAGCAACCATGCGACGCCCGGCAATCGCCATGGAAAATCTCCGGTCATTGATCTTTTTCAAATTCATAGGTCAACTCTATGCCCCGTGTTTCGCTAATCTTCGTCGGCGTGAACGTTGCGCCCCGCGGCAGTTTTGAATTGATCATGTCGACGTAGTGCTTCGCCACGTCGTCCTGCATGGCTACGTACTCCTCCAGGGATACCTCAGGGAGTTCTCCGTCGCTTAACAGGGGCAGGGATTTTTGATCGCCGTCATACGGGAAGATAACTTTCACCGCGGCGAAGAATACTTGATTTTTACTTTCGGATGCTTCGAGGATCAGACCCGGCAATCCGTGAAGTTTCCAGGGTCCGACCGGGATTGGAATCTTCCTGGTGAACCACGCCGTGTACGTGCGGCCGCGGAAGTCACACGTAGCCTTTTGGCACTCGAACCCGCCGATAGTTCGGTATTCAGAAAAGATCTTCCAATTCAACACTGGCAAGTCTTCCGTGACGATCATTGACTTGTTCTTTCCTTTCTGGAATATTGTTTCGCGACTGCGGACCTGCTTTTTGGTCAAGTCAATTTCGGTCATCAGCGGGTCGTCTGTCTTCAGGTTTATGGTGAACGTCATGATCATTTCGTTGTCCGAAACCGGGGTGATCTTCATGGTGTCACCGGACTCACTGGGTTGTACCACTTCTGCAAAAACGGATTTCGATTGACTGATGAACAGTTCAAAGGGAATATCGACCGGGTCATCCGAAAATGCCAATGTGCGGACATAGTCTACCTTGCCAATGACCACGTCTTGCTGCCCGTAGGTCATTACGGCGGAGGACAGAAGGAATGCTAAGAAAAGTGACTTCATACTCCTGGAATTTATTTTTGAGAAAGAAGGAGTTCACTTCCTGGAGAAGTGAACTCCCTTGTGCAATTTCAAAACAGTTGTCTTAAAAGAATAGCTGCCTTAAGCTTTGTACACTGCCACACGGTGAGGCCGTTGACGGTGACCGTGCCGGTGATCGTGACTCCACTTTCCAGAACGATATTTACTTTGATGGTACAGTCCATCGATACTCTATCCGCCTCTCGCGCAGCGGAAATAGCCGTCTCTTTGGACGGATTCGCGGTGCATTTCAGAGGTCCATTTAATTCCATGGCCGGAGCCACAAGTATGAAATGGACCATTACGACGAGTATTGTCAATACCCTGCGCATGTCGGTCAGGTTAGTTTGCTAACTCCTGAACTTCCTTGAACAACTGGGCGCAAGACTTGCCTTTGAAGGTGACCGTTCCGGTAATGGTGTATTTGTTTCCTTTGCTATCCGTCATCTCGAATTCGAACGATATCGTGCAGTCCTCCCACATGAGGCTTACCGTTTCGGCGGATGAGGCAACCGTTGCATCAATGGAACCTGTTGTAGCGAGTTGCTCGACGGTGGCAACAGCATTTGATTTTTCAACAGTGTTCTCGGCATTCGAAGTATTCGCCAGCAGAATTGCGCAGGCGAACGCAAGGGTAAAGAGGGCTTTTTTCATAATGGTTTAGTGTTTAAGTGACGCCTACTTTCAGAATTCAAGGTGGCTGTTTCGGCATTTCCCACCACCGCATGCGATCGTTGATGAACAAAAGCCGTGGCTGCTGAGGTAGTAAAGGCTAAGCCAGGTACCCGCAACTCAGCGATCCCGGGATAGACTTCTGTACATCATAGATGAAAGTTAGGGCAAATATTTTGACAAGAGGAAATGAAAAGGCAACAGAAAACCTGACGAATTTGAGGTGATCAGGGATTCCACAGCATCTACTCGCTGAAAATCGTGACAACAACGTTGATTCAGGCAGATTGGCGGCAGGGTAAATTGGTTAAATTGCTGTTTAGCCACGAGTTCTTGAAACTACATAGGCACATAGAGCGCAATAGACCTATTTGACTTTCTTGTTTCTATGACCCTATGTGGTTTAGTAATCTTGGCTTGTCAGCGCTCCGGACGAGGTTGGGGCTATCGGGATGAAGGCACCAAAACTAAAAGCGCCCTGTGCCTTCAGTATTCGTTGAACTGTCACCTGGCACAAGGTCCGAAATCAACTGACTTTCAATCATTTGTCTGGCAAACGAAACCGGTCAAGGAAATCCCCCATTTGGGTGATCTGTTTTGCGTGCCGCTAATGGCGGTTGACGACTAAATTGCTGATCGTGTTTCATCGCAGTTTTTTACAGTCTATGATAAAGTGTCTTTTTCCGCTTGGCGTATTTCTTCTGTCGACGTTTGTTCAATCGCCGGCGCAACGTTACGTCATAAAGAACGTCAACGTGATACCCCTGACTCGTGACATTGTTCTTGAGGATCACACCCTCATCATAAACAATGGTGTTATTGAAACACTGGGACCGTCGAAGCGGGTGAAGGTTCCCAAGGGCGCCCCTCAGATTGATGGGAGGGGGAAATACGTGATACCGGGATTGTTTGATATGCACGTGCACTTTTTTCATGAGCAGGGGGAATACAGGAACACGATCGAGGATGAGTTGAAGGTGATGCTCATGAACGGGATAACCACGGCTCGGATTATGGCGGGTCATCCGGTTTACCTGAATGCGAAAGAGCAGGTCGTCAATGGCAATTTTCTCGGGCCTGACCTCGTTGTAGCCAGTCCGCAGCTTGTCGGAAGGTGGCCGTGGCCGGCGGACTTTGAAAACTTCCGGATCGTTGATACCGAAGAAAAGGCGGTGCAAGCGGTGAAAGATTTTAAACAGGCGGGTTACGATGCCATCAAGATCACGTTTATGGTCACCCGTCCCGTTTATGATGCGGTTGTCGCCACGGCGAAGGCGGAGGGTATAAAAGTGACCGGTCACGTCGGGCCACAAGTCAAATTGCCGGCGGCGCTCGCCGCGGGTCAGCAGATTGAACACATGGACGAGTTCATCGACATGTTGCTGCCTGACACGAGCTACAATCACGGACAAAGTGTTTCCGATATGAATATCTGGCGCCCGAAAGCGTGGGCCACCGTTCCACATCTTGATGAATCAAAACTACCGACGCTGGTAAAAATGGTGAAAGATGCCGGCGTGTATGTAACGCCGACCAACTTCTTTTTCTTTTCGTCGTTTGGCGAAGGCATGACGGATGAAGCGTACAAGGGGCGTCCCGACTATCCCTACATCCCTGAGGTGATAAAGCAGGAGCGATGGCATATTAAGGAGCGATACTGGACAAACGCACCACCCGAGGCCAGTCGCAAGCGTTATGTTGAGCTTCGCAAGAAGATGACGTTTGAATTATGGAAAGCCGGCGTTCCCCTGATGGCCGGTTCCGACTCGCCGGAATGGTTTTTAGTACCGGGGTTCTCTATCCACGATGAGCTGGAGACGTTTGTTGCCTGCGGACTATCTCCCTATGAGGCACTCAAGACGGCTACGGTCAACGCCGCAGATTATCTGGAAGTAGGAGCTGAAAAAGGAACGATTGAGCAAGGCAAACGCGCCGACCTGCTTCTTCTCGACGCGAACCCCCTTGCCGATATTCGTAATACAAGACAGATCAGGATGGTATTTTGTGGAAAGAATGTGCTCACTGAAAAAGACCTGGAAAGTCTGCCCGAAGAATTGAAAAGGCTGGGCAGGTAGTCAATCAGTGGGACATGCCGTCCTATGTTACGGCAAAGGTCGTCGTAAAGAGAATGAACCGGTAGATAAAGTGGGTGACCACGAATCCGCACAAGATAACAAAGAATTTCAGTGCGGTTATGGCCCATCGTTCCTGATACACCTTCCTCAGGGCGAACAGCAGGTACGCGATAGCCCCACCAAGATAGAGGATTTGAAATATCGGCCACATCATTCGCATTTTTAGCCAGACCCCGATAAGCAGTGGGATGGCAAGCACGAGACTGTACAACAGGAAGAATGCGAAGAAGTTGAGGGCAAAGATCAGGTGGTCAGCATAGAAGAACTTCTTGTTTTGCCGGTACATTAGCCCGATAAACAATGCGAAAATCGGGACATTGATAATCACCATAATCTTCGACAGGCTTTCAGAGCGATGATCATAAACCGCGGCGTATTCTTCAAAACTGACTTGCCTGTTTTCCAGGCGGTGGTTGATCAATGATTCCGCCACCGTTCCATAGTACTGACGCGGCTGGTCGTACAGCGTCAGGCTCAGGTCGGTGAGCGGGCTGAACAGAAAGTAGAGGATGTTGATGACCGCGAAGACCGTGAACGGCGACATGTGTCGTTTTCTCCGTCCTTCGATATATTCTTTTACGAGGAACCCGGGCTTGGTCATCAGCTTCCATAAATAACCAAGGATGTTGTGTTCGAGGTGGAACGCCGCGTGGATAAACTCTGCGAAGAAATGTTTCAGCGTCCGTTCTTTGTCGTCTATCTTTTTCTGACCGCATTGATAGCAGTATTTCCCGAGGAGTTCGCGGCCGCAGTTAGGGCAAGATTCGGTGGGGGTGGAATGCATGGGTTTAAATTTATAGGATTTTTTCAGAAAAACAGAAACGTGATTCATGATCGCGGTTGCCACCAGGAAGCTGAAAGTAAGGGGCGCGACACGATTGGGCCAGGGGTTCCCTGCTGGTCTCATCGATTCCGTCGCCGTGAGTGTGGCGTCCGATTTTTCCTGACGCCCTACTGTGCCGCGAGGATTCTATTCTTAGAAATCTAGCTGCGTTGTTGTAAAAAAATATCCTTCTTCTGCTCATCCGTGAAGATTCAGGTTAATGAGTATAATTCCAGGCTGATTGCGACGGTCGATTATGGACAGGAAAAGGACGAACCACGAGAATTTTGTTTAACTTGAGAATTACGAGCACGGTCGTCGTGTTGCGTCTGGCTCCAATTTTATATGGATGAAATAGTAAAACGACTGCTCCGAATCAAGACGATCGGTTGGACGAGCGTGATAATCTTCGGTATTGCCGCGTTGTGGATACTTTTCGAGATTGTTGCGCTGGTTGTATTCGTCAATTCCGTCGACAGCGTTGTGGGTAGATTCAACGAAGCCGCGAAGACCGTTCAAAGCGCTGTCGGTGAAGTTCGGTTTGCGCTTTTTCTGGCTGCAGCACTGATGGTTTTAGCGACCATTGGTGCCGTCGGCCTGATCCGGCTCAGAAAGTGGGGCTTAGTCCTTTACCAATCGTCAACGCTGGTGATGACCGTTTTCCTTTTGGCGATACTGATCTATTACTTGTTTGTCGTGAGGGAGGAAATTGATGATCGGATGATCACGCCCTTGCCGACTGAACCAGCGGAAAACCTGAGGGCGGTGATGAGGTGGATGTCTTTTGCATGCGCGTTGTTTCTCTTGTTGGCTTCATGGCTGTTGGTGCGAACAAATATTTTTTTGGGCCGACGGAGCAGCAGAATGGAATTTCGTTAGAATGGAATTTCGTTAGAATGGAATAGTTAGTTGCACGCACGAATCGTTATGTCGTGGCATCGGCGTGTTTAAGAGCGGAACATGGGAATTGCGGTGTGGACCACGAGTTCCAGGAATCACCTTTCTCCTCCTATCGATTTTTCGAAGCGGGCTCGCCTATTGCGATTGCTGGGGCCAGACTACTGCCTGTGGCTAGTTCGGGATTTGCGTTCGAATATACATGCGATGGACGTAACGCCCGAGCCGTTTACAACCTTCCGTAGACAAACTGTGTCAATCATTTCGGAAGTAGAGGGTTCTGGCCGTTTGACGCGCGTGCAGGACGCCACGAATTTTGTTGAACAGTGACTTTTCTACTGAATGAATCATTTTAAACCTGACCTTACTATGAAGGTAGATCGATTTCCTTTTCGCACCTTGATCATTTGTATGCTGTTGTTCGCTTCATGTGACGATCAGGAAACGAAATGCTGTGCGTGTATGTCGGCGAATGGGACCAGCGACGGGTACGCATATCCTGTTTTGCCAGGTACGCAGGAATGGTCATCGCTGGAAACGGGCGACGAGCAGTATGCGGCTTGCCAGATACCAGATCAGGTGTTGACAGATATGTGTCCCGTGGGTTTGGTGGACTCGTGGCTGACTTATCCGTTGAGGATTGGCATTTTCATGTGGCCGAGCCTGCAGATCGGCTTCGACATGGTGGAAGAACGTTTCAATGGCTTGCAAGCATTGCTCGGGAGCGGAGACGCTGCAGATGCATTGGTTGGCAAGTACGAGAAAATGGATCCATCCGGTTACCCCGCTTTGGCTACCGATTTTGAAAAGACCGCGTATGCACGGGATCTGGCAATTCTTGAACTCACGCTGGCCCAGTATGACGTCCTTGAGAAATTGTCATCGGCGCGACGAAAAGAACTGATGGCTATGGCGCTTGACAAGAGGATAAAGAAGTTGAATGACGATATCTACTATCATCCGGATGACGTTTACGGGACCACTAATCCCACGGATGGATACATGGTAGCACGTATCATGGTCGTTGAGGAGTACGAACCTTTCCTGGTGGAATTGGAGGGTAATCATGATCTCATGGGTTTTCTGGAGAGCTGTGCCTATGTATATAGCGGTGATCACCCCGATTCACCCGAACAGTTTGATAATTACCTGAAGATATTCGACCACGCCGGGAATTATCTGAATAATTGATCATGAGAGACGAGCCAACGAACTGCTTAGCGCTCGTTGGTTCCGATCCTTCAAATATTCGACTTTTGGTCCTCAGACTGAAACCATTCTCCCATTCATTTTTTGCTGAGAGGTCCCTTCATACGGTTTTGATTTTACGCTCCACGATAATTAGCTTCAATCGATTACACCTGGTCGGCGCAGGGGTTGGATCGACCCGCTGGGATATACGGCGACGTGCGACGATTGATTTGAGGAATTGCTTCAAACCCTAACCTCACCTATGTGACGGCTCTCGCGGATAAAACGATGGGCCTCCCGTGCAGATGGGTAATGAATGTCAGGAGCCGTCGACCCGGTGGCAGAATGGAGCCGTGGAGCCCGGAACTTGCTCCCGAATCCCTATCTTTACTATAACCATTTCGGATTAACCCGGAATTAACCGACACCCATGCGACCCCTCTTCCTAACTGTTGTTGTACTGGCAGCAGCATTCGTGCATGTCAGTGCACAAAATATCGACAGCCTCAAAGCGCTCCTGGAACAAGCAAAAGGTCAGAAGCGTGCTGGTTTGCTTGTCCGACTCGCCGATGCCTATCAGTCGCGCGACTGGGAACAATCCGTCTCCTATGCAGAGGAAGGTATTCGACTTGCCCGCGAAGCCGGCAACGACTCGTTGCTCTTCGAAGCCTGTTATCAACTTGCCGAGAGTTTGAATGGTCGCGGAAATTATACCGACGCACTCCCTCTTGCACGAGAAGCGTTGACCCTGGCCTATGACGATCCTGCCCGGTCGGATGCATTGCACCTGATCGGATTAATTCAGGAACGCCGGGCTGAATATGAGTCGGCGTTGGAGTACTTCCTAAGGGCCCTCGAGATCGACAAGGCTATCGGCGACACAAAGAGCGCCATTAACACCATGAATTCGATTTCGTTTGTGTACCGCTACATGGAACAGTATGACAAGGCGATTGAGATATTGAATGAATGCCTCGAGCTATCCTTGAAGATGGGCGATGAAAACGGTGTCGCTCGGGCGACGTTTAACATTGGGTTTAACCTGGTGGAGAACAATCGGGGCGAAGAGGCCATTCCGTACTTTAGGAAGGCGATAAGCGGCATGAGGGAGGAAGACTATCCATACCGGTTCAGTGCATATTACAACAACATGTCGAACGCCTACAAGCAGATGCTTTCGCAAGATCCGAGGTATTATGACTCATGCCTGTACTACGCTGATAAGAATCTCTTGATCAAGGAACGACTACACGATTATGCGGGCATCGCCAATGCCCACAATCAACTGGCGGCGGTTTACATTAAGGCCAGCGAATACGCCCGGGGAAAGTTTCATGCACAACAGGCGCTGCGACTGGCAGACAGTCTTGACTACAAAAGAATCCTGCAGAATGCCCTTTTGTATGCCATGGTCGCGGAGATGGGAAAAAACAACCTACGCCAACTGCACGACTATTTTGCGCAATATAGGAATGTGTCAGAGAGTCTGAATGAGGAAGCACAATCCAGGACGTTGAGCGACATGGCGGTGAAGTATGAAACCGAAAAGAAGGAAGCGGAGAATAAACGCCTGCAGGAACTAAATGAACAAAAGACCAAACTCAATATGGCGCTCGGTGCCGGAGGCGGAATGCTTTTGATGATGCTGATGTTTCTGGCGTTCTTTTACCGCAGGCTCGACCGGGACAAGAAGGTAATTGAGGCGCAGACGGTGGAATTGAAAAAGCTTAATAATCTTAAATCGGAGTTCTTCGCCAATATCAGTCACGAGCTTCGCACCCCGCTTACCCTGGCGGAGGGTTATGTCGACCTTGTTTTGGAGAAAGGGGAGACCTCCGAGGAAAACGCGTCGAAACTGAGGAACTCCCGGCGAAGCCTGAGGCAACTCTCCCGCATGATCGAAGACCTGCTGGACCTTTCCAAACTGGAGGTCGGGAGGTATGCGTTGAAAACCGTTTCAATCCCCGTAAACCAGTTCATTGCCCGTTTGGTGGCGGCGTTTCAGTCCGTGTACGAGGATCGTGGGATCGTGCTGACATTCGCCGACCACACAACGCGGGTCCATCATTGTTTGCTCGACGTGCGTCATTTTGAAAAAGTGATTAACAACCTGCTTTACAACGCACTGAAATTCACGTCCGCAGGAGGACGCGTTTCTGTCGCTCTGCATGAACGAAATGACGGCGTGGAGGTGCGCGTGAGCGACAACGGCATGGGGATCGCCGAAGCTGACCTCCCTTTTATTTTTCAGCGGTTTTTCAAAGCAAACAACTCCGATGAAGGTCAAGGTACGGGACTGGGTCTGGCCATTGCCAGGGAAGTCGTGGAACTCCACAAAGGTACAATCGACGTGGAAAGCAAAGTCGGGGAGGGGACGACTTTCACGATTCGATTGGGCAGCGTTCCGGCACCGACAACCCCAGGTGATTCAATCACGGTGGAGGAGGCCGTTGGCAGCGACGCGATTGCCTGGGAGGGTGAAAAGCCTCATGTTTTGGTGGTGGAAGACAACTCCGACATGCAGGACTATCTTCGCGAGATCCTTGAGCGCGCTTTTGTCGTGACCACGGTCAACAGCGGTCACGAAGCATTAAAATGGCTGCGAACGAATAAGCCCGCATTGATCACCACGGACGTAATGATGCCTGGAATGGACGGTTTTCAATTCCTGGAGAATGTGAAGGGCAGCCCGGGTACCAATATGCTGCCCGTGATGCTATTGACGGCGAAGGCATCTCCCGACGACCGGATCAGGGGACTGCGCCTCGGCGTGGACGATTACATCACCAAACCTTTTGATCGCGACGAGCTTATCGTTCGCGCCCTCAACCTGGTGAAAAACCTGCAGAACCGTATCCGCCTGGCACAGGATACCGAATCCGAATCCCTCGTGCTGCAACGGGAGGACGCCAGGGGGGAACAAGATCACCAATTGGTAGAACACGCCATGCAGTACGTGGAAGCGAACATCAAACGCAACGACCTGACGGTTGACGACATAGCCGCAGAAGTGGGGATCAGCCGCGCGCATTTCTATCGCCGCCTCGGCCTCGCGACGGGTCTCACGCCAAATCAGTTCATTACAGAGGTGCGGCTGCAGCGTGCCCGAACTTTGTTGATGTCGGGAGGAATCGTGAAGTTAAGTCAGTTGGCGGCCGAGGTCGGCATCGCCACACCCGCCTACCTGTCGCGGCTCTATTACGAACGCTTCGGAAAGAGGCCCACGGAGTATCTGTGACGGTTATGCGTTGGATTCCAATCCACTCGAATCTCACCGAAATCGTTGAATTTTTACGGGCAGAGACAATTGTTAACGTTCTTGAGAGGATTGTTAACCCTGAAGTCAGGGATTTTTTAGGCCCGGTCGGTTTACGCTGATAAGTTTGGTCACGTTTTCAAACAAACCCAGCAAGGCCATGCCGTCCACGCAAATTCAGGCGGTGTTAAAATACATCAAGACGTTCGTTTCGATAGTAATATTGTTATTGCTGTCGATTGTATTCGACACCTGCAAAGAAGACGACGCCACACCACTTACCGAGCAGCGACAGGTTGCGAAACGGTTGTAGCGAACATGGACCTCGGCAGAGGTACTGTTTTCGCCCGTTTCGGAGCACGAGGCTTCGTTAAAAGATCTCGTGCTTAGGTTTGATATCAAGAGGGAATCCGAACCCTCCCGCTTTCAGGCGTCGGGAGCGCCGGATTTTTTCCGCACAAATGGCGAAAGCGGATGGTCGTGGGAACGTACTGGTTCGACGACGAAGGTACGCCTGCTGAACGTATTTCCTGTCCGGGAATTAACGATTGACGAGATAACAGAAACTACCCTGACCCTGAGTTTCCCCTTCAATAAGCCGCCTGGGGGACGCAGGGGAGGGGTTGGTGAATATCGGGTAAGACTAACAGGTCGATAGTTGGATCGAAAGGGCCACAAACAACCCCGTCTTGGTGCCGTTCGTCTCGCCACGAGGTGATTTGCGAGACTGCGTGGTGGCGAACGGCGCCGGCCCTTTTTGGTCCCAGGGCCGGAGGGTTGAACCGACGCGAGACTGCGTCATACACCCTGGCCAAACGTCAATAAGTTGTGATCCGGGTCAAGGAGAGAAAATTCTTTCTGGCCCCAGGGCTTGACCTCCAGGGGACCATTTGGGTGAATGTCGACCTTATGCTCAACCAATGCCTGGTAAAGCGCATCGATATCATTGGTCCGGATGTAAACCTGCCCGTAGTTGTCGTGGGGGTTCAGTTCTTTATACTCGAAAAAATGGATTTCAATGTTATCCTTTGAGATGATCAGGTAGTCGCCATAGTCGCCGCGCTCGCTGAAATTGAGTTTGCCGAGGTAGAATTCTTTCGTTCGAACTTTGTCGCCCATGGGCAGCTTGGGATGGATGGTCGTAAGCATCGATGATGGATAAGGTGTGTACGCTTTCAAGAGCCGGAGCCGTGCGTCTTGTTGTGATATTTGATTGTCTCGTTACAGATTTTTTCCAGGACGTCAAGATTCACGTCAGATAATTTGTTGACATAGATACAAGCTTTGCTCATCTTGAATTTTCCCAGTTTGTCAAGGAATTTGTCGTAGTTGTGTTCCGGTGAGGTGACGTAAAGACTAATGGCTGCTTTCCGCGGTGAAAATCCCAGGATCGGCGCGTCGCCTTCACGGCCGCTTGCGTATTTGTAATGGTAACTTCCAAAGCCGATAATGCTGGATCCCCACATCTTAGGTTTATAGCCTGACCATTTGGACAGCAACTTTATCAAATGGAAAGCATCCTCGCGTTTTGAGTCGTTTTGAACGAACGAGTTGACGAATTCAGTTACGTCAGCATCGGTTTGCGTGGTTTTGTTTTTTGTTGCCATTGTTCGGTGTAGAAAGGTTCTTGTCCGCAACACATCACCGATACATACTCCTGCGTCGAAAATGTGCTAAGGAACGAAAATTAGCGAGAAAAAATCCAAAAGGGAAGGAATGTGATATGATGTTAACGCTCGCCGACTTTCCGTAAATCACTTCACCGGATTTCCATTCCTGAAATACCCTTTGCCGAGCAGATTGCCCTGGTCGTCATAATAGGTTACATACCCTTCGTACTTGCCGTTGATGAGTGTGCCCTCCGATTCGGTTTTTCCATTGGGATAATATGTTTTAATGAGACAAGGCGAGGTTCCATCCTCGAATTGGACCGACCGACGGAGTACGCTGTCTTTATTAAACCACTGCCAGTATCCAACCTCGCGATTTTGCCTGTACTGTCCGACGACGATAGTCACCATACCCGAAGAGTCGACATTGTGTTGGAGCGTGGGGCCTTCCAACGAATCATTCCTGTACGTGGAGATGCTCCAGCCTCCGTTTTCGTAGTAGCGTTTATAGGTGCCATGGAGGAGACGGTTCATGGACATATATTGCTCCTTTACCTTTCCGTTTTCCCAATACCGGG